>JAIXRT010000009.1 GCA_027485075.1 Cytophagaceae bacterium | reverse complement strand
GTTTTATGAATGCCGCATATTATGGGAAGATTCGCGAGCATATTTTGAGAACCTGTCGTATATTAGATATAATGGTTTTTGACCAAGCCGAGTTTATTGATACAGAGCAAGAGACATTCGGTATCTTTCTACAGAAAGGGAATGGCTCTCTTGAATCCCCCTTCGCCTTTCGTATAGGAGACAACTGGGTCTTTACAGAAAACGCCGAACGGCTTCGCACACTATTAGCCGGTTCCACTACACTAAAGGCCCTGGGATATTCCGTCAAAACGGGCTCCGTCGTCTGGAATGAACACAAAGACAAACTGTCAGATGACGCAACCAAACCCCTTCTGATATACAATTCGAATGTGGGTGCCGACCATAGTTTTGTTCTAAAAACATTTAACAATCCGGAAAAAAAGCCGTATATAGAACTTCCCGGCGCACAAACGGATCCCGTCATTGTGGTCAATCGGGGGAATGGAAACACAGCGTATTCTTTGACATATGCCTTTATAGACGGTCGCCAGCCCTATTTTGTAGAGAACCATTTGAATGTCATACAGAAGGCCACCAACCCCGATTATCCCAGGATTCTTCGAAGCCTTCAAGACCCCCGAACAACAGAGTTCTTGAGACTTTTCATCGGGAATGGGGGGCTCTCTAAAACCGAATTAGAGAACTTTCTGCCTATTTATTGAGGTGATAAAAAATACATTTTTTTATGTTCAAAGGTTGACACTCACTTGCCAGCGCAACAATAACTGAAAGTCGTAGGCGACACTCAAATAATTTTTTATACCTTTAGGACACCCTTTAGGACACCTTTATATCACCCAAATATATATGTCGTCCATTAATTCTACTGGAAAAGCGTCTTTTGTCGTTCAATTAATAACAGGGGCCATCGATATTTATGTTTTAACAAAACCGGTCTATGGTCCTATGAGATTCGTCAAACAGCTCCTATGGATTGAAACAACGGTTCAAGTCATTGAAGCCTCTTTTTATGTCTGGCTCATCTCAAAAATCAAACGCGAGTTCATTTCGCAAGTAAGGTATTACGACTGGATAATAACCACCCCGTCGATGCTTTTTACGTATATGATGTATCTAACACACCTTCATAAAAAAACCATCAATCACAACCTTTATGCCACAGCCATGGACCGTTTGCCGGATATTCTACCGATTGTCGCCCTGAATACTCTTATGCTTTTCTTCGGCTATTTAGCCGAAATAGGTAAACTATCCACCATAGTAGGGGTCAGTCTCGGGTTCTTCCCTTTTTTCACAATGTTCGCCTGGATTTATTTTAAGTTTGCGAATGAATCCGCATTGGGTCGAGGAACCTTTTGGTATTTCGCTACTGTCTGGGGACTCTATGGTGTCGCCGCGCTTCTCCCCTATGTCTATAAAAATATTTCGTATAATGTTCTCGATGTTTTTGCCAAGAACTTTTTCGGTCTCTTTTTGGCCTATACATTACTAGACTCAATCAAATAGGGTTCGACATAACATCTGTCACATCCCGATTTTCCACACATATAACCACGTTCTCCACAATAAGCGCCTACACCACAAACATCGAAGAATGATTCAGAAAGACAGAACTCAATATATTCCTTTATGACCCCCTTCGCTAAAGGAAGAAGTTCTGCCGGTTTCCATGGACAAGCCCTATAGGGATTCTCGCGTAAATAGCGGAGGATATGAAACTCTTCTAATCGAACAGCATCTTCGCAAAACTCTTCGCGCAATTGACATCCATTTTGTATAACATAGTCTAGACATTCGATTCGGTCTTCCAATGACGCTTTTGACGACGTTATACATGGGACAATATAGGACATACATTCGCCATACATATATTTGACCTCTGTATCCAGAAGACATCCATTGCGAAAAGCGTAGTCCAAAACGTCTACCTGTCCCCCTTTGGCTGCGTATTGACAGAGGAGCCGCGGTAGAATCCATCCGGCTTCTCTTAAAATACGAATGGATTCCAATGTTTGGAACATAGCACATGATTCCATAATGTTCTCCTTTTGCTCACAATATAACCTTTGTGACAAATGGCGAACAGCATAACGCAAGCATTCTGGATGAGGAAGAGCAGCACGCAACACCTTTTCATGAATATCGAAACCCATACGGCGAAATATTCGAAGGAGTCTTTGCTGACCGGCTTTTGCTGCCTCTAATGCCAGGTCGATACACTCCGGCGGATTCATTTTATTCAAAAGTTCATATATTTTCGATTCATTTCCTTCGCGAATAGCGGTTTTTATAGAAAGTATGAGGTCGGTCATTTTGTATCGAGTATTTGTTTCTGTCATAAAGGGTTCAATTTTACAACCCCTTCGTGTAAAATTGAAGGAATCACATAAAGAATTATACATCATATACTATAATGTCAGTTCATCTTTGTGACAAATGCCAAAAGGTCTATCGTGAAAAAAGCAATTTTGATGCCCATCTTATACAATGTCAAAGGGGGAGTGTGGATATTCCTAAGCCCCCTTTGAAATGGGTGGGGGGAAAAACTCAAATTATAGGAAAGGTTCTCGACACGTTTCCTAGAGAAATGTCGAATTATCATGAACCCTTTTTAGGAGGAGGAAGTGTCTTGTTAGCAGTATTGGCATATCGACGCCAAAGACTGTTACATATTTCGGGGTCTATTTATGCTAGTGATGTGAATCCGCGCATTATTCATTTGTATCAACATATTCAGGGGAGAGTCGATGAGCTAATAGTCGAATTGAAGCAGCTTATTGCCGATTGTCCTAAAGAAGAAGTTGCTATTCATCGAGCTCCGAAAACGGTAGAAGAAGCCAATACTTCACCTGAATCGTATTATTACTGGATTAGACGGCGTCTCAATGAGACGCCAGCAAACTTGGCGAACATTACCGATTCGGCGATGTTTCTCTATTTGAACAAAACGTGTTTTCGCGGGGTCTATCGCGAGGGTCCAAAAGGATTCAATGTTCCTTTTGGACATTACAAGAATCCGGGTATTTTCGAAGAAGAGGCGCTTCGGTCGTTGTCGACTCTTTTACAGGGGGTCGTATTCCGTTGTCAACCGTTTCAAGCGTCATTGAGCATTGTGGAGGGGGGCGATTTTGTCTATATGGACCCGCCCTATGCTCCTGAGCAAGCAAACTCATTTGTAGGATATACGAGCGCTGGATTCGGTCCTGCTGACCATGCCGACCTTTTTCGAGAGTGTCAGCGAATGGCTGGCCGTCATATATTTTGGACGATGAGCAATGCCGATGTCGAGTTAGTAAAAAAAGAGTTTGTGGCTCCTGCTTACACAACAATAGTGGTCGATTGTCGGCGAGCAATTCATTCCACAAAACCCGACACGAAAACGAAGGAGGTCCTTATTTCTCCGGCACCGGCACTGTTATAGGCACATACTGTTTCATACATGCTGGACGCAGATAGAAGGCGCGACTAGTAGAGCCGTGTCCGGGTCCTTTTGTTCGGTTTTGGAGAAACACGCCGGTTTTGGATTCGAGAACACCGGTTTCGATAAATCCTTGGCGAATGGCGTTATAGTCCTGTTCGAATTGGTCATAAAGGGATTTATATGCTGGGTTTTCTTTATCGATTAACGTAGGTGCTAGGTATTGGATGGTGTCGCCCTCTCTTAAGTAGGGAACGACGAGCACTCTACTCATTTTTTTACAGCATTTTGAAGAGGCGAAATCGTTCGTGCGGAGCTCGTCCCTATCGAGCATGGTGACGGCGATGGTTTCTTTTGGGACGAGCCCTGCGCGCGTCTTTTTTACTGGGAAGAGTTTCAGCTCCCCATCAGCACAGTCGAGGCAAGCGGACGATTGTGGGATTCCTAAGAGTTTCTCCAAGTGCTGTCCCGGTTTGCCTTTGTTTGTAGTAATGGGGAGTTCGTAGGTCGTGCCTACGAGAGAATCGAGTTTCTCGTGGATTTCTTGAACGGTAGGTCTATTATTGGTTGTCATAATGGAGAGTGTATCCTTTATGACAAATGAAAAAAGGTAATCAATTTTATCCTATATAAGTGATAACCGTCGTCCTTTTTGTAAGCAAAGCGTCCTTCGGTATAAGCAAAGCGTCCTTCGGTATAAGCAAAGCGTCCTTCGGTATAAGCAAAGCGAGAACATCCTTTTAGGACGGTGGTAAGCAACGCGAGACCACCGTCTTAGGACGGTGGCAAAGGCGCCAAACACAATTTAATCTCTCCCAATGAAGCAACATCGTATTTGACGATTAGCGGCAGGTCATTCCCCAAATACATCTCCAAATGACTACACAGGGGTGTACATTTGATGAAATGACTAAGAGACTTCAAAGAGAACTCGCCCTGAATGACGCGAGAAGCATCGGTCTTATGAATAAAGTTCATACACCCGTCGGATTCTGAACGCGAAATGCGAGAACTTGCGAAATTGCCTTCACAAGAAAAAATGAGTTCGTTCCCCACAGACTTGATTTCGATTCTATCAGAAATACCATTCAAATCGCGGACAATCTTCTGGAAGTCCGCCGAAGGAAGATTGATGACCGTCGAATATTCCACATCTGGAACAATGAGCTCTTCTGTATCGGGCTCTATCAAACGCAACTTCTGGTTATAACACTGTTTGATATCCCCATTGTCATATTGGAGACCTAAATGAGAGACAATTCCCTCGTGATAATCCGCCTTTTCAATATACATAGTAAGAGTGTCGTCATTCGACATCGTCGTAATGACCTTGAACAAATGAAGGGTATTGGCACATACGATAATCTTATCGGGACCGCATACGAACTTCTCGAACTTATGGGCGTGTAAGACAACATCGACTAAAATAGTATGGGTTTTGTCGAAGTTGATGATTTTTACACCATTCTTTGTGAATGTTATCGTGGCGTCTGTCAGAATATCTTTGATGGCCGTAATGGTATTTCTTATAGGCTGGATTTGGACCGTCTTGACCGTCAATACGTTATTCTGCTCGTTCATTGTATATGTTCTAAAGGGGTTTTTCTATATTTCCTTTTTTGATAAATATATTTTACACCTTTTTCGATAGGAAAGGGTGGAACAAAATTGAAGTGCTTTTTTTC
This sequence comes from Cytophagaceae bacterium, assembly GCA_027485075.1. Classification (GTDB taxonomy): domain Bacteria; phylum Bacteroidota; class Bacteroidia; order Cytophagales; family Spirosomataceae; genus Aquirufa. The sequence goes on along the minus strand of JAIXRT010000009.1, from coordinate 5,045 downwards.
ATACCAATGAGAGGCACATGGTCGACAAAAAAAATGCAAGAAGTTCAATACAGTGATTTGAAGGTTGGTGAGACATATTACATCGAGCTGTTGGGTCCTTTCGTTTCAGATATTCCACGAGATTTCAAGACAAAGAGAAAGGGCATTGTCTATAGAAAAGGCCATGACCAATTGTCAGGTGCCCCGATACCTTGGGTTCAGTTTGACCAATTTACAGGCCTTAACACGACTGAGATATCACACATGTCTTTGTGTATTGTGTTTGACGGGGGTTCTGACACAAAGTTCTATTTGCCTCAACGAGACATGATACTAGCGAGAAAGGAGAAGGAGATGGTAAACACTGTGTGTAGTTACCTTGCCGGCGACCCCACCCTTGTATTCTATTAGATAGGTAGCTACGTAGATAAGTCACTAGATAGGTATGTCACTAGTAATACATTTTTTTACACCCATCGGTAGAAAAATAATAGTATACTTTATATGCGCCGTTCTCCGGGAATAACAACCTATGTATTTGGGATTTTTCTTATTCTTCTTCTTTTAGGTTCTCTCTATTTGTCACAAAGGTTCATTTTTAATAAGGGTGTGGAAGGTTTCGACGACCGTCGGCCACCCATTGACTCCAAAATTGACGCTATTTATTATATCAATCTCAATAAACGCGAAGACAGGAAGAAGGAGTTTTTGGACAATTTTCCTGCGGTAGACGAATCGCGAATTATTCGCGTGACTGCTCATGAATATCCTGAGAACGGGGCGGTAGGTTGTCTCATGTCCCATGTGACGGCTTTAAGTCGGGCCTTAGAAGGACCCGGTGAGAACATTTTGATTTGTGAAGACGATTTGAATATTAAGGATATGGACTATTGTAATCGGGCGTTGGCGCTCCTTTTCAAAAACATCCCCGATTGGGATGTCGTTATGTTAGGGCAGAATACTATCGAATCCGAAGATACATCCTTTAAGACAGAAAAGGGGGAGAAAATCATTCGGATAAAGAACTCGCAAACGGCTTCGGGGTATCTCATTAAAAAGGAGTATATCCCGAAGTTGCTCGATATTTATGCAAGGGATTTGACGGATTATATGAGAACCGGACAATGGGGGAATTATTTCACCGACCAATCGTGGAAAGTTCTCCAACCGGCGGATAAATGGTATTCATTTTCTCCTACGGTTGCTGTTCAGCGCCCCTCTTATAGCGATATTCAGAAAGGAAATATTACAACGGAAGTGTAGAGTAGGGGGACCCATGGTCCCCCCTATATGGGGTCCTTCGGGGGGTCCTTTGGACCCCCAACTGCACCGGCAAAGCCGGTGCCGGACCCCGGCCGTGCGCCTTTGGCACACATGACCCCCTCCTTATTCCAGTATGGAGTCTCTCGTATTGTCATAAAGAATATTCCTTTATGACAATATTCGGCCCCCTTATCGAACCATCTTACGGGTTCGGTTCGCCAATTGTAGTGGCCGGGACTTTCGAGAACATCCTTTTTCCAAGATATGGTAATCAACTTGAGAGGCGGGACCGCCAGTCAGGGCTGAACCAAGGCGAGCATAAGCCCAACTCTGTGCCGTCTGATTAGGACGACTCCCCGATGAATAAAAGGCCCCCTCACCCTTTTTAATAATTTGTTTTAGGGCAGACTGACTACATCCGGTTGCTCTTGCTAACGTTGGTGTAGGCGCCATTGATGGCACACCATACATATTCGTCGCTCGAAAGACATGTGGCGACTTCTTGTCTATAAAGGATGCTAGTCGTGGCCGGTTAATGTAGACCCCCCGCTTATAAGCTTTACGAGAACGGGCGATAGCCCGTCGTTGTCGAATAGAATCCCTTTTTGACAAAATTGAGGGAATATACCGTCTAGGTATTTTGTTCATACAATATATCTAGAAAATGTCTCTATTGAATCCTGCTCTCTATTCTACAAAGCCGTATGTTCCCCCATTCAATATCATTATGTCGCACCTCTATATTGGCGGTATAGATTCCTTAAAGTCCGCCAGCTTATTTAGGTATATTGTCAACTGTACTCGGCATATCCCCTCTATCCCTACAACAGAGACAACCCGTATAGCCGTTCATGACGATCCGAATGAATCGGCTACACTTTTGAAAGAAATTGATTCTAGTCAGGTTCTCGAACAAATACATAAAGCCCGAATGAAAGGCCACAATGTTCTCGTTCATTGTCATGCTGGCATGCAGAGGTCTTGTGCTGTAGTCGCGATGTATCTTATAAAATACCACGGTATGACTCCACAAGAGGTATTCCGGTTCCTGCCTACAAAGAGGCCCATCGCCTTTTTACCACAGCCGACTTTTCAAAAAGCCATCTATGATTTTCACAAGTCCCTATAAAATCTAGCGAGAACATATATGGACGGCCAACCGATTCGAACAGAAATCAATAATGGAGTTCTCTCTTCAACGAATGCCATGCCTTTAAAAAATCTGACGAGTGATAATACACAATCCTTTTCTAATAACCGCCAACTTTTCCAGAATGCCTATCAACCTCCTGTCAATTATTCTTTGAGACAAACCACACGATCTTTTTTTCAACGAAGCACGGGAGCCCTTCCGCACGGATTTATTGTCGATGGTCCTAAATCAGTATTCCAAAAGAAATGGATTGGTGGTAATCGCGATGCTTCGCAAACCGCCATGCGCCGCCGTATGAATACAACCGGCGCCTCTATGGTAAAACCCGGGCCACAGTCTTTCAATACGATAAACGACACCACTACAAGAATCGATGCTTTAGCACGTGTTCGTGGTGGCGGTTCTCGTGTTCCTATTGGAGTGACTCATAAAAACGTCAGGTCTTTCAATGCCTTTACCCGTTAAGTAGGGAACCTACGGTCAAGTTCGAGCCAACGGCGAGAACGGCCGTTGTTGGTCCCCTCCCTCGGCTTCGCCATTGTCATAAAGAATTATTATCCTTTATGACTCTCACCGTAGGTGCAAAGCTCGGGCTTATGCGAACAATATTTTCTGGGTTCTCATATCGAGCTTGCCTATTTCTTGAAGTTCTCCCTTTTTCTCTTTCGCCTTCTGATAACTTGCGAAATCATAAACAACCAACGTATTTTTATCATAAGCATATTTGACTCCATCAATCGTAATCGCCGCCAACGCCCTCTTTGTCTCCTTTCTCGCCGCCGGTTTCTCTTGTTCATCGCGCTCCAACATCGGGTAAGAAGCGAAACTCTGGGCCTCTACTTTTCCAAATCCGTAGCAGACAAGTGGCTCTGCCGGATTGGTATTGTAGAGAGAACAATCGATGGCCGTCTCTTTCACCGCCGTCAAAATCTGGCGCGTAATCGAATCCTTGATTTGCGCGATTTCCAACAAGTATTGGTCCGTTGTCAATGGAGCGCGTTCTTGGATTTCGCGCCCCCGTTTCACATCATGAATCGTATAGACCAATTTACTCAAATCCTTGATACGCAGCTCAATGTTTTTATCTATCTGTTCCAAAGTGGCTTGGCAAAGATAAATCCACACCTCTACTGTTCTCAAAGCCTCTGGTAAGTCCTCGTGACTACAAATACGCCGTGCTCGACCCACCACTTGGTCAACGCGGACCATGTTCCAATAGGGTTCCATAATATGAACATAGCGCGTATTACGCAAGTTGATACCCTCTGCACCAGAGGCCGTAATCATTAATACCTTTATGACCTCACCGTATAAGTTGTCGGCGTTCCTCTGTTCGAGTTTTTCTACAATAGAAGGCGGGACTAGATGCCATGAACCGTTAAACACATTACGCACGATATCCTTTTCTTCGGCGGTTTCCGTTCCAGTATAGAGGGCGAATCTGGGCGCCTCAGGGTTCTTGTCCCAATCCATGATTTCCCATTGAGTTCCCTTCTTCGTCAATTTGAACTCGACGAATCCATTCGCTTCTAAAACCAGTTTGAAGAGCCCGATACCTTCTAAGGTTCTCCATTGACTATATATCAAATGTAGACCTTTATGATCAGGGTCTATGACATTGCGAAGAATAGCTAAGAATTTAGGACTATAGGTTTTCAGTCCCTCTTCCGTCAAATACTCTTTCGACCTACGGTTCTCGGGGTTATAGCGCAAGAAGTCGTAAGCGGCTTGGATTTGTGTTTCGACGTCGTCGGCGTCTTCGCCTTCGACAGCCTTTTCAGCAATCGCCTTATTGACTTCTTCTACGACATCGGTTTTAGCACCCTTTCTGACAGGTTTATCTTTGCCTTCATCGTCTTGAAACTTTTCATCGTTATTCACATCAACATCCAGTTTCGAATAACCTTTGGGTCTAGGATGCTCTGCCGGGAAAACGAAATTACATGCTGAACGGGAATAAATACGGTATGTACCGGCCGGATTCTCTTCGTCGTCGTTCTTTCTTCTTTTACGTTTTTCTTCTTCTCTTTCGTTTTTACGCACTTTTTCGTATTCTTCAAACTGGAAATCGCTCATATCGATATTGACTAAATGGTAATTCGAACCTTCATCGGCGCCTGACGGTTTTACAAAAGAAGGCAACAATTGTTCTTGCGCTGAACGGAAATAAGATGTGAGACCTAAAATACGGCGTTTGAGAACATCCACCTGAATAAGTTCTCCCTTTTCACCATTAATGAACTTTTCGTAAAACAAGTCGTCGTCCGGTAGACATAATTCCTTTTTGACCTTTGGAGTGCCAACGACGCGAAGCCCCTTGTCCCCCAATATTTTCGTCAGACGTTTCACAAATACTTGGTCGCTAATATTACCCATTTCATCCAATCGGACGCCTTCATAATCTTCGTCTCCTGCTCCTCCTACTGAACCGCTTACGCTTACCATTCCGCTACCGCTCGTTCCTCCTTCATATACATTATTCAATTCATTGTATTCTTTTTCTCGTTGAACATCGTAGTCGTCATCATAGATTTCGGCCTTCTTTGTTTTGCGGTTTTGTGTAGATTTGTCAGAAAGGTTTCGTTTTGTGATACGCTTCGCTGCTTCCCGCTTCGCTCCTTCCCGCTCCGCTCCTTCCCGCTCCGCTCCT
>JAIXRT010000223.1 GCA_027485075.1 Cytophagaceae bacterium | reverse complement strand
TAACGATTAATGGGTCACATTCCTGGTTTAAGTTTGGTTCGGCTACGATTCAACCGGCCGAATTTGCCAAAACAGCTACTGCATTATTATTAGCTAAATATCTAAATGATCCGCAGGTAAATTTAGGAAGATTTAAGGATCAATGGCGTGCAGCCCTAATTATTGCTTTGCCGATTATGTTAATTGTTGGTTCCAATGAAACGGGATCTGCACTCGTTTTCGTATCATTTATCATCTTGCTATATCGGGAAGGATTGCCCAGTGAATATCCAGGTATTTTACTCGGGGGTATTTTTTTATTTGTGAGTGCGTTGATGCTCGAGCCGCTCACCATCTTTTTGATATTGTTATTTTTTGCCATCATTTTGGTGGTACTCATGCCCATATACCTGCAGCGGATGTGGCAAACCTATGTAAAATTGGCGTTGGGTATTTCAGTCATCATGACGTTGGCGATGCTTGTGGAATGGGTTGTGAACCATGTGCTTAAGGAGCATCAGCGAAATCGAATTAAGGTTTTATTAGATCCTGGATTTGATCCACGAGGTCTAGGGTATCAGGTAACTCAGTCTAAAATTGCGATTGGATCTGGCGGTTTTTGGGGTAAAGGATACCTGGGTGGTACGCAGACAAAATTTGATTTTGTACCAGAGCAGAGTACAGATTTTATTTTCTGTACGATTGGTGAGGAGTTTGGCTTTTTGGGTGTGTCTGTCGTGGTGATTTTGTTTATGGTATTTTTGTGGCGCTTAATGTATTTAGCTGATTTACAAAGATCACGGTTTGCCCGTGCCTATGGATTTGGGGTTGCAGGCATTCTCTTTTTTCACTTTTTGGTTAATATTGGCATGACGATTGGCCTTATGCCCATTATGGGAATTCCGCTGCCTTTCTTGAGTTACGGTGGCTCATCGTTATGGTCATTCACTGTATTGTTATTTATCTTTTTGAAGCTCGATTCCCATCGATCGGATATGTTATCGCGTTAATATGGAAACAGAAAAAATAAGTTCGAAAGCCAAAATGCTCATTGCCGTAGCCGCCCTTGGCTATTTCGTTGACGTATATGACCTCATACTTTTCTCTGTCGTGCGTAACCCGAGTTTGAAAAGTTTGGGTTTGTCAGGAGCTGATTTATTGAATCAAGGGTTAAACCTCATGAATGTCCAAATGGGTGGCATGTTGCTTGGTGGAATCTTGTGGGGGGTATACGGCGATAAAAAAGGCCGCAAATCGGTTCTTTTTGGCTCTATTTTGCTTTATTCTTTGGCCAATGCGCTGAACGGTTTTGTGACTGATTTAAATACGTATTGGGTTTTGCGCTTTATTGCTGGAATCGGATTAGCTGGAGAATTAGGTGCCGGAATTACCTTAGTGAATGAAACATTGCCTGCTTCTAAACGAGGAATAGGTACATTAATCATTGCTGGGGTCGGAGCAGCAGGTGCTGTTTTTGCACCTATAGTCGCCAGTTTAAGTGCTGATCCTGAGTGGTGGCGGACCTGTTATTTTATCGGTGGAGGCATGGGGCTTGCCTTATTATTACTCCGACTGGGGACGTTTGAATCAAGTATGTATGAAGGCATGCAGGCAGATGTTTCTAAAGGCAATTTCTTTCAGCTTTTTACTTCGTGGCCTACATTTAAAAAATATCTGTATTGTATTTTAATGGGACTTCCCATTTGGTATATCATAGGCATTTTAGTTTTCTCTGCTCCCGAGATCACGCAGTTAATTGGCATTCAAGGAACCATCACAGGTGGAGACGCCATTATGTATTGTTACATCGGGCTTTCAGTAGGAGATTTTGTGAGCGGCGCATTAAGCCAGTGGTTCAAGAGTCGGAACAAGGTCGTGTTCTTATATCTCGTGTTAGCCTGGGCTCTTACGTTGTATTTCTTGTATGTGGCTACCGATGTTTCACAAGTCTTTGCGAATACACTCATTACAGCCTTAGGTTTTTTTGGTGGTTATTGGGCTGTGTTTTTGACGGCCTCATCGGAGCAATTTGGCACCAATATCCGCATGACGGTGACGACAACGGTCCCCAATTTTGTTCGGGGGGCATTGATTCCCATTAGCTTACTTTTCAAATTCCTCATTCCATCGCTCGGTCTTATTCATGCGGCCGCATGGGTGGGTGTGCTATGTTTTACTTTGGCCTTATTTGCCATCAGCCAGCTGAAGGATACCTTTGGTAAATCGCTAGACTTCGTTGAATAATGGCCTTAATCTCCAAGAAAAAGATACTCTATCGGATTAACAATCAGCTTCGGCGGTATTTGCACAAATACAATCGGGAGCACGAGATGAATATTTCCTATCAGGATTTATTGCGTTATGATAATGCCATCGTACTCTACGATAAAAATGGTGCAGATACGCTCTGGGAGACGGTTTTTTACTCGCCTGGAGATCAAGCGGAGGTATATGAAGCACTTAAGCAAATCTATGCCGATTTGAAAACTGACGGGAATGAGGAGGTTATTAAGCATTTAGTCATTGATCGAGTTGATTATTGTACCTATGGAAATACGCATCCCTTTCGGATTCGTATTGTGAATCGGGTGAATGATAACTTCGATTATTTCTACATTAAAATTGCGGATGCCTCGCGTGTGTATGGATTAGAGCTTGAGCATATTTTATCGCCCAATCGCATCAACTACGTGACTTACGATAATACGTTGGTGGAGGAGCATATTGCGGGAATTCCCGGGGATACTTTTTTAAAGCAAGATTTAGAGGCTGAATTGGAATCTCCCATTCGTCTAGCCAAAGAATTTGTCAAGTTTAATGAGCGTTGTCTTGTGCAATTATTGGGGGATATGCATAGTGCCAATTTTGTGGTGATTACGAATCCTGATTTTGAGGAGATTTATTACCGTATTCGGCCGATTGATTTTGACCAACAGTGTTTTGAAGGAAAACGCTCGGTTTACATGCCACAGTACTTCAAGCAGAATAATGCCTTAATTGAGTTGGGTATGAAATATATGACTCCAGAGTCTGTTTGGCAGTATCAAATCGAGGAGCGCTCCATGATCTCAAGTAGGCTGAAGTCCGAAAGCCAGCGCGTTTCTGATTTAATGACGGTGATGTCGAAAGATGAGATTGCACCTCAAGAAAATGTGGATCAATTAAAGAGTGAACTCGCGAAACATTACGATGATCCACGTTTCTTACAATGCAAAACGATGGGGGAGATTGTCTGGAATAGTCTCGATTTAGTGATGCGTCACTAATTATTGTTTCAGCGTTCCGTAGGCCATAAAGCCAAATCCCGTGATATAGGCCAATCCTCCAATAGGAGCAATCATTCCCCAAAACGTATTTTGCGTGATACAAATCAAATAGAGCGAGCCAGGGAAAATCAAGCTACCGGTAAAGATTAAATATCCGGCTGATTTTAATAGTCTGTTCGAAACCTGTATTTGCCAAACGCCTAAAAGCAGTAAGGTTAATCCGCCATACATTTGGTATTGTGCCGCGGTTTCAAACGTATCAAGGCGATTGATTTCACGTAAATAGTCTTTCCACGCATGCGCGCCGAAAGCACCAATAGCGATAGCTAATCCAGAAATCAAAGAGCCTGTAAACAGTGAGAATTTTTTCATAGGAAGGAGCTAAAAAAAGGCCTTGTTCCCAAGGCCTTTCAATTTAAGATGCTAAAGAAACTTTTAGGTCATTGAGTTTCCGTTTAATCGAGTCATCGATTTGTTGGTCGTCAACTTTCAAAATGAAACCTCCGATTAGGCTTTCATCTATTTGTTCGATCAATTCTACTTCTTTACCTGTGTAATCTTTGACAATCTTCGATACCGTCACTTTTTGCTCTGCTGTTAATGCAGATGCTGTCGTCACGGTCGCTTTTTGAATTCCTTTATAATCCGTATACATCGAGATGAATTCTTTCGCTACTGCTGGTAAAATTTTCTCGCGGTTTTTATTCGTAATGATCACGAATATACCGTATGTCACCGGGTTGAATTTATCTTTAAATAGCTTAGCTAAAATAGCAAGCTTCGTATAATGCTTGATGATTGGGCTTTTCAGCGCTAATACTAATTCATAACTTCCTTCGCATGTTTCTGCGAAATCAATCATATCCTTAGCTACTGCTTCTACGGCATTTTTTTCAATGGCGAAGTCTAGCAATGATTTAGCGTACCGGTGAGCTACAATTAATTCTGACATGGTTTATTCGATTATGATAATTTAACGTCAGCCATCCACTCAGTAACTAATTTTTCCTGAGCTGCTTTGTCTTTTAATTGGCTTTTTAACACTTTCTCCGCTAAGTCTAACGAAAGCGTTGCAGCTTCCTTGCGGATTGCTGCGACAGCACTTGCTTTTTCTTGTTCAAAAGAAACACGCGCTTTTTCGATTTCTTGATTGGCCGCTGTTTGTGCATCTAATTTTGCTTGTGCAATCATTGCATCAGATGCTTCTTTTGCCTGTTTGATCAATACATCGCGTTCTGCACGTGCAGAAGCAATTAATTGCTCGTTGCCAGCTTTCAACGCAGCCATTTCAGCACGTGTTGTTTCTGACAATTTGATCGCTTCGTCGATGGATTGCTCACGCTCAGCTAACGATTGAATGATGGGTTTCCAAGCAAATTTGGCTAGAAGGAAAAATAGAATTCCAAAGACAAGCAATTGCCAGAAGATTAGTCCAAAGTCTGGGGTAATTAACTCCATGGTATATTAATATTTACAGTATTTCAATTTTAGAAAACGCAATTTGGCGCCTATTGCATTCCAAATTGCGTTTTAAATGTTTTGAATAAGGAATCCAAGGCTAACCCTTGGGCTCATTCGATTGGTTTCTTATTTCAAAGTAACCAATAGACAAATTACAGCAGCGAATAACGCAACCGCCTCAACGAAGGCAGCAACGATCAACATCGCACCCTGAATTTTTCCAGAAGCTTCTGGTTGGCGAGCGATAGCTTCCATTGCAGAACCACCAATGTTACCGATACCTACTCCAGCTCCTAAAGCAGCTAAACCAGCACCAATACCTGCAAGACCAAGACCTACAGAAACTTCTAATAAAATCGACAAAATAGACATACGATTTGGGTTTATATAATAAAAAAATTTACAAATTAATGGTGATGCTCTTCTACCGCCGATCCGATATAATTCGAAACTAACATCGTAAAGATGAAGGCTTGGATGAAGGCAACAATTAGCTCAATTACGTTCATGAAAAGCGAGAAAGGAACTACAGCGATTCCTAAAGCAGCATTTTCAAAAATGAAAATCAAGGATACTAAACTTAATAAAATGATGTGACCTGCCGTGATGTTTGCGAACAAACGAACCATTAACGAGAACGGTTTCATGAATACGCCCACAATTTCTACCGGGGTTAAGATAATTAACATCCATTTCGGAACACCTGGCATCGCGAAGATGTGTGTCCAATAGGTTGACCGACCATTGAAGTTGGTGACAATAAATGCAATAATCGCTAATACTAATGTCACTGCTATATTTCCCGTTACGTTTGCTCCTCCAGGAATCAAGCCCAACATATTGTTGAACCAGATAAAGAAGAAGATCGTCAGTAAATAAGGCATGAATCGGCGATAATGTTTTTCGCCAATGTTGTTCTTTGCAATTTCATCCCGAACGAAAATGATGATAGGTTCGAACATGGATTGAAGTCCTTTAGGAGCTCTGTGTGGATTATCCTGGTATTTTTTACCTATACCAATGAAGATTGTCAACAATAAAACAGCTGATATCAATAAGGAAGCCACGTTTTTGGTTATCGAAATATCGTAAACGTGCTCGCCATTCTCCGCATGAATTTTTCCGTGCTCTAAAACTAAACCGTTATAAGGAACTTCCTCGTGGTGCTCATTTTTGAAATTAGACGAAGAAAAAACTTGCAGACCTGCTGATTGTGTGTAAACAATACAAGGTAGCGGCAAAGTAGCATGGAAATGGCCTACAGTAAAGAAATGCCATTCGTGCTCATCTGCAATGTGATGTAAGATTAATTTACCTGGATCAAATTTGGTAGATTCGGCTTCTTTGGTTGCCGGTACATTGGCATGCGCTTGCGTTGAATCATGTGTTGCAGACTCCTCATTAGCGAGAAGTGAAAAGCTTGAAAAACTGAATAATAATCCAATGATTATATTTGAAAAATACATTTTCTTTAAAAAAGTCTTAATCGGCATCGTAATTCTTGCTTTTACTTAATTGATTTCTAATGATCAGCTAATTCGTTGATTAGCCGTTTTTAGGGCATAAAAAAATAAAAATTTAGTTAGCCTTTTTCTAAAAACGTCGCAAGTTACGAAGCAAGCCAATTATTTCAAAATTTGCACTACATAAATAGAGTACAAAAAAGTTGATTACGAACAAGTAAATTTCTTGGGTACCAGAATAGGCGAAAAAACCAATGAACGAAAGGCTTAAAATGAAGCGTATGGTAAGATTAACCAGTTGGAATTGGACGAATTTTTCTTTTCCATCTTTTAGTCCAATTTGTGCAATGTTGAAAGTTAAATATGACTGAAATACTAAAAATACAAAAATCATGGGTACGTTGGGATGTAACAACTGTGACCACGGGCTTACATGAACCGCATAGAGAATTGCAGCGAAGCTTATATAAAAGAGATTTAGTTGTTTCATGCGGCAAATATCACGAGAATTTTGGAATTTCCTGATTTCATGATTTACTTTGTCACCTCATTCAGTCGCTGTTAGGCATTGAATTATAAAGAAGAAGGGAGAGACTAGGCTCATTGATCTTCTGGCAACCCGTCAATATTTTTGACCCCGGTGCTAATTCCTACCCCAGGCAAAATGCCTGTTTAGGGAAATATAAAGCGTTGATGATGCAAGCAGAATTTAGACACTATCACTATCCCCATACATTTCCATTAGAAAGCGGAGCTTCGCTTCCCCAGCTAGATTTGGCTTACCAAACTTGGGGTCAAATGAACGCCGCAGGCGATAATGTCATTTGGATTTGCCACGCATTCACGGGCAGTCAGGATGTCGCCGACTGGTGGCAGGGTTTGGTGGGGCCTGGGAAATTATTCAATCCAGAGAACAATTTCATTGTTTGTGCCAATATTTTAGGCTCACATTATGGTTCCACAGGTCCTTTGTCTACAGACCCCACAACCGGCAAACCTTACTTCCACACATTTCCAGATATTAGTATTCGCGACGTCGTTTATGCATTTGAATTGTTGCGCAAAGAATTGGGAATACATACCATTAAAACGTGTATTGGAGGGTCGATGGGTGGCCAACAAGCCGTTGAGTGGGGAATTATATGTCCTGATTTGATTCAAAATTTGATCTTAGTGGCTACGAATGCGGTGCACTCACCTTGGGGTGTCGCCTTTAATGAGTCTCAACGGATGGCGATTGAGGTAGATAAGACATGGGAAGAATCGCATCCCAAAGCTGGTATTGAGGGGATGAAAGCTGCTCGAGCAACCGCTTTAATTTCGTATCGTAACTATGAAACCTATCAAGTAACTCAGTCACGGCAAGATCATTCGTTAGAAAAAACTTTACGTGCGGTTTCTTATCAACGCTACCAAGGGGAGAAATTGGCCCAGCGTTTCAACGCCTACTCGTATTACATCCTTTCCAAAATGATGGATTCCCAGGATGTAGGGCGTAATCGCGGTGGAATAATACCAGCACTCAAACAGATCAAATCAAATACCCTAGTGATTGGGATTAAATCCGACGCACTTTTTCCGATCGTAGAACAGGAGTTTTTAGCCAAACACATTCCAGGCGCTTCGTTTCAAGTAATTGATTCACTTTACGGGCACGACGGATTTTTAATTGAAAGTGGATTAATGACGAAGGCGATTCGCTTGTGGCAGAAGCTTCAACTTTTAGAAGTCAACCCGATGGCGGAGTTCTTTCGGGAGTTAGAGCAATTGTAGAGACGCAATACCTCGCGTCTCTACATTCAACATTTT
>JAIXRT010000059.1 GCA_027485075.1 Cytophagaceae bacterium | reverse complement strand
TGTGACGCATTCAGGCGCGCTTCCTGTGAAGATATTTTACGCGCAACAGCAATGCTCTCGGGATAATGGGTTAAAATTTGAGATCCTATTCGATCTTTCAGCGGCGTTACGATACTCCCGCGGTTCGTGTAGTCCTCTGGATTTGCCGTAAATATGAATTGTACATCCAAAGGTAAACGTAATTTAAACCCTCTGATTTGAATATCACCCTCTTGTAAAATATTGAACAAGGCTACCTGAATCCGTGCCTGAAGGTCAGGAATCTCATTGATGACAAAAATGCAGCGATTGGCACGTGGAATCATACCAAAATGTATCACACGATCATCTGCATACGAAAGTTTTAAATTGGCCGCCTTGATGGGATCAATGTCACCGATTAAATCAGCAACAGTCACATCCGGTGTAGCTAATTTTTCAGCAAATCGATCCGAACGATGCAACCATGCAATCGGTGTTTGATCTCCTTTTTCTTCGATTAGGTTAATCGCAAAACGAGAAATAGGATTCAGTGGATCATCATTGATTTCAGATCCTGCTACATAGGGTATATACTCATCTAATAGATTGACCATCAGTCGAGCAAGTCGTGTTTTCGCTTGACCCCGAAGCCCAAGTAAATTGATATTGTGGCGCGATAAAATAGCTCTTTCTAATTCCGGAATCACTGAATTTTCAAACCCATGTACGCCCTCGAATACAGTTGTTCCAGCTTCCATGTGCTGGATAAGATTATCACGTAATTCGTCTTTAATGGATTTGCTTTGGTACCCAGAAGCCTTTAATTCTCCTAAATATTTAATCATCTTATTTGAGTCTTTTCTTTCTATTCGTTTCGTAATCTTGAAATATCATTTCCCCTAAACCGCGTAATCCAGTGTAGAAGGCTTTCCCTTGGTTTGCCTCTGTAAATTTGTCCACAAATTGTTGGAGATAGGAGTCACGGGCAATCATAAATGTCGTGATGGGTATATGTAATTTACGTGCTTGGGCCGCCTGCGTGTAACATTTTTCAGTTACATAAGGGTCAAGTCCATTACTGTTCATGTAATAACTGCCATCTTTTTCCTTTACACAACTTGGTTTTCCGTCCGTAATCATGAAAATCTGCTTATTGGTATTTCTTTTCCTACGGAGAATATCCATGGCCAATTGTAAACCAGCAACCGTATTCGTATGGTATGGTCCTACTTTTAAATAGGGAATATCTTTGATCGAAATGCTCCAGGCATCATTGCCGAAGACCAATATATCAATTGTGTCTTTGGGGTAGCGTGTCGTAATTAATTCAGCCAAAGCCATCGCTACTTTTTTAGCAGGTGTGATGCGATCTTCTCCATACAGAATCATGGAGTGACTGATGTCAATCATCAAAACGGTACTCATTTGAGATTTGTATTGGGTATCTTCAACAACTAAATCATCTTCCGTTAATTCAAATTCGCCTATTCCATGATTGATTTGGGCATTTTTTAAACTTTCTGTTAGCGAAATTTTCTCCAAACTGTCACCAAAATGATAGGATCTGAATTCACCCGTCAATTCATCACCTTGGCCTGACGCTTTCGTCTTGTGATTCCCAGCGCCACTTTTATTGAGATTGCCAAAAATGTTTTCTAACGCTGTTTGTCGAATGGCACGTTCGGTTTTGGCAGTAATTCCCATACCTAAACCTCCATTTTCATCTACTTCTTCCCGGATATAGCCTTTGGCTTTTAGGTCTTCTATGAAATCTTCAATCGTGTAATTTTCGTCGGTTAACTCATATTCCTTATCCAATTCCCGTAACCAATCAATGGCTTCATCGAAGTCACCAGAGGTATGTGTGATGAGTTCTTTAAATATGCCAAAAAGCTTGTCAAAAGGCGAAATGCTTTTTTCTTCAAATTCCTTGAAATAAAACCCTTTTTTACTTGATGTACGCATGATTTCTCTAACTCGTTTTCACTAATATTTGTTCAAATTAAGCGGAAAATAAGCCATAAAAAAAGGTGCTCTGTGTAAGAGCACCTTTTGTATGATCATTGGGGTTGATTAAATTCCGAATGCCGACTTAACTGCATCCACGTAGTCTAATTTTTCCCACGTAAACAATTCCACTTCTTTAGTTACTTTTTGACCACCTGGACCATGGAATGTTTTAGTAACAATTTCATTCTTACGTCCCATGTGCCCATAAGCAGCAGTTTCGGAATAGATTGGGTTACGTAATTTCAAACGTTGCTCAATAAAGTATGGACGCATATCGAAGATAGCTTCTACTTTACGTGCAATCTCTCCATCGGTTAAGTTTACTTTTGCTGTTCCGTAGGTATCAATGAACAAACCACATGGTTTAGCGACACCAATTGCATAGGATACTTGAACTAATACTTGGTCACATAATCCTGCAGCAACTAAGTTTTTCGCAATATGACGTGTTGCATATGCTGCCGAACGGTCAACTTTTGAAGGATCTTTTCCTGAGAATGCACCACCACCGTGAGCACCTTTTCCACCATAGGTATCTACGATGATTTTACGACCAGTTAAACCTGTATCTCCGTGTGGTCCACCGATCACAAATTTACCTGTTGGGTTGATGTGGTAGGTAATGGCATCATTAAACAAAGCTTGCAATTCAGGCTTTAACTTGGCCTTAACGCGAGGAATAACGATTTCAACGATATCCTTATTGATTTTGGCCAACATATCCGCTTCCGTAGCAAAGTCATCATGTTGTGTCGAAACAACGATGGTATCAATACGTTGTGGCGTATGATCATCACTGTATTCGATGGTTACTTGAGATTTTGCATCCGGACGTAAATAACCAATTAAGTTAGGCTCGTTGTTACGGATGTAGGATAATTCTTGAAGGATTTTATGGGCTAAATCCAATGCCAAAGGCATGTAATTGTCTGTCTCTATTGTTGCAAAACCAAACATCATTCCCTGATCACCTGCTCCTTGCTCCTCTGGGTTCGCCCGGTCAACTCCTTGGTTAATGTCGGCAGACTGCTCATGAATGGCTGATAAAATACCACATGAGTTAGCTTCAAACATGTATTCTGATTTGGTGTAACCAATCTTGCGGATTACCTCACGTGTAATGGCTTGTACATCTAAATAAGTTGTGGTATTTACTTCACCAGCTAAAACAACCTGTCCTGTGGTTACTAGGGTTTCACAAGCTACTTTAGAAGTTGGGTCAAACGCCATAAAATGGTCGATTAACGCATCTGAAATTTGGTCAGCTACTTTATCGGGATGCCCCTCGGATACTGACTCTGAAGTAAATAAATAAGCCATTGGGTATTGGTTGTTAGATTTAAAAACGTGCAAATTTAAGATTTATATTCGGGCAAGGCAATCATTTTTTAGGAAAAGGTAGATCTGCTAAGGCAATTTTAAATGCAGCCTGCATAAAGGGAAGGGTGGGTACGGAAGTCATTAATTTTAAATCTTCCCAAATAGTCGTCTGCTCCTCTAGAAATCTCAAAATTAGCTGAGGTCTATTTTTTTGAAACAACGATTCAAAAACCTTATTTCCTTTTATTTTTTGATCCACAAGTACGCGTAAAAATACGCGGTCCATCCATTTTTTGAATGGTTTTGTCTCATTCACTGGTGCATCCCAATGTTGATTTTGCAAGTTGGCAACCAGCTCTTTTAATTTCCGCTGCGTCCGCAAAAAGCTATAACCTGTGGTTGATTTCACAAATCCACCAGATGTCCCTATTTGAATCACTTTCGTGTGTAAATTTTGAGGTTCCGTTTCTGACATGGTCATCGGAATAATGCCTGATTCCTCTTCTAATACCAAATAATCATCTTCATCCAATCCATAAGCCCCAACTAAATAGGCCTTTATTTGGTCTAAATAATGCTGTTTTTCTTTGAGTTGGCCTGAAAAATAGGTGTGCTCAAACAACGCGATACGATCCGACGTAGGAAGTACATACATAAATTCGCAGGCCGGTGTATGCGCAATTCTAAAGTCAAATAAATGGGCAGCAGCTGGATCAAAAATAGGAAAATTAGCCTCAATCGTCAGTCCCACAAAATGTTGCTTAAGATGCTGCGGATTATCAAGCTCGCAAGGAAATGCACTAATACTATCAAAAATCTTTTCGGTCGCGGTGAATTCGCCCGCATCTGTTCGAACTTTAGCAAAACGCCCTTCGTATGAAAAGCCAAGTACCTTAGTTTGAATAAACTGGATTTTGGGATTTTGCTTTAGCTCTTTTTGGATAAATGCGTACCAAGAATCACTTTGTATTTTACGATAACTAAAGGGTAGAATCGAGAATTTGTCACTGCGATTATCGAACGAATGAAACCAAAGTTGGTTCCAACTATGCTCCACAACCGCATCAAATGTCTCGGGTTGATCAGACCAATAACACCAGGTTTTATCCCGGGTATTTTTCTCAGCCTGATCTATGATTAATATAGAATCAAATGGTACGCTGCTTTGATTTAGGTAATATGCCAACGATAATCCGGCCATACCGCCACCCGCTAGGATATAGGTGTATTTAGGCTGATTATGTGTAGGCGTGTCGCTCATTTAAATGTGTCGTTCTGCGTGATAACTTGAACGGACTAAGGCCCCAGATTCCACGTAAGCAAGTCCACGCTTAAGTCCTTCTTCTTTGTACATCGCGAACGTATCTGGATGAATCCATTCAATGACTTCGTGGTGCATTTTAGTTGGCTGTAAATATTGCCCTAAGGTCAATACATCAAGTCCATGGGCCACTAAATCATCCATGGCTTGAAATACTTCGTCTTTTGTTTCACCAAGGCCAAGCATGATACCGGATTTGTTGCGTTTCCCAAATTCTTTTGTTCGTTTGATTTGTTCCAAACTACGCTCATATTTCGCCTGTGGACGCACATAGCGGTATAAACGTGCCACCGTTTCCATATTATGGGAAACAACTTCTTGCCCCCCTTCAATCATACGAATTAAGGCATCCCAGTTGGCCTTCACATCTGGAATTAATGTCTCAATGGTCGTTGCAGGCGTTGTTTCTTTTACCGCACGAACCGTTTGGTACCAAATTTCAGCTCCTTTATCTTTTAATTCATCGCGATTGACCGATGTAATCACCGCATGTTTTACCTGCATTAATTGGATTGCTTCAGCCACACGTCTCGGTTCATCCTCATCATATTCCTGTGGTCTACCCGTTGCTACCGCACAAAACGTACAAGATCGTGTGCAGACATTGCCCAAAATCATAAATGTTGCTGTACCTTCTCCCCAGCATTCGCCCATATTAGGGCAATTACCCGACTGGCAGATGGTATGTAATTTATACTCATCAACCAATTTGCGCACTTTCGCGTAATTCTCTCCAATGGGTAGTTTGACACGTAACCAATCTGGTTTACGATTGGAGGATGCAGGGCTTATTTGTGGTAATTCAATCATGATTTAGGCGTTATTTCGTGTTTTTTCCCATGGAAAAACTGATGTAACCGGTTGTGTAAACTTGCCGACCGGCCGTAAGGTTTAACATTTCAATTGGTTTTGTGAAGTAATCCACCACAAAACCAATTTCGATACCAATATTATTTTGTTTTAAGGTCTCAATTTCCATGTTGACAGCCGTTTTAATGTGCCAACCTGGAACAATTACGGATTCATTGAGTCCTTTCAACAGACTACTTTCTCCCATAATGATCACTTTTTTATACGTGTTGTCTAGTGTTTTGGCATACGGAACTTCTGCGGTAGCTTGACCGCCATTATCATACGATACCTCCACACAATAGCGCTTTTGAAGTCCTATGCTAGGTCCAGTGGAAAACAAACCCATTAGTTTTTGCCCTCCTTCATTGGACTTTTGTAACAAGGTCCATTGCCTTCCAAAGGCGGGTCGAACAGCAATCAACTGATTTAATTTTCCGTCTTTGTGCGAACGCCCATTGTAT
>JAIXRT010000174.1 GCA_027485075.1 Cytophagaceae bacterium | reverse complement strand
TAAAATGGGCTATCCTCATCAATAGGATGTACGACAGTCCAGTTTAATACTAAGCTATCCACATGGCTTCTTTCAAGGCGAAGATTATAAAAACGAAGGGTATTTTCAGGGGTGACAATACGGACACTGACTTTCATTTCGGCATTCATCAACAAATGATCGTCTTTAAAACACACCAATCGGAACATCAATGCCTTCCCTCCTTTGTAGTTCGTATACACAATCAGATTTGAAAAACGAATGAATGCACGCGGACGGGAAAAACGCCCATACAAAAGACCCGTAGCAATGGCTAGCGAAAGAAATCCCACGAGCGACTCAATCGCCGCAATCCAATTCGCCATTTCACTAACCGGATTTATGCGCCCATACCCCACTGTAGTTAATGTCTGCGTAGAGAAAAAGAACAACTCTTTTAGTTGGCCTAACGTATCATCATGATGCGATATACCTGCCAATCCAGTAGGGCCTGTGAACCAATATAGCGCTGTAAACACGCAATTGATTACTAGATAAACTAGAAAAATAACGATCAAAAACTTCCACCGAGGCATGGTCAGCATATGTTGATAATTACTCATGCGGTGATGGACATGAATCCCAATACGGCGAATATTATATGACCCATCCTTATTCACCATCCGACCACCCATGTCGGTGCTGCGCTCTCCAAATCCCGTATCTTGATTTACGTTTTCTATCATATCGAATTTAATCAAACCACAATTTACCTGACGCGATGATGAGTACCAAAGCGAGTACCCACTTTACTTTGGTATTTGACGCAAAACGAGCGCCCCACCTCGCACCTAAAAAACCACCAAAAATTGACACAATCAACCAATATATCAGCGAAGATTGATCTAATGGAACCCAGGTTTTTAAACCAGCCAAACCTGAAAGAGAATTAACAAATATAAATAGTGCTGAAACAGCAGCGGCTTCTTTTAAAGTAGCCCACCGAAATAACAATAAGACCGGACTCAAAATAATCCCTCCCCCAATTCCAATCATACCTGAAAGCAAACCGATGAAGGACCCAGCAGTTAATCCTGCCCACAAAGGAAGTGGCTTTGCCTCCGCTTCACGCAAGGAAGTTAACATACGAAAAACGGCAATTAACAAGCATGCCCCCAACACTTGTTTATAGTTCGACTCACTCAAGGGTATTTTTGCCCCCATGAATGCAGCAGGAATAGACCCTAAAGCAAAGGGCCAAAACAAGCGCCACTTAAAAAATCCTTGTTGGTAAAATGCCAAAAACGACATCAACGAGACACCTAAATTCAACAAAAGAGCGGATTGCTTCATCACCACAGGTGCCACACTAAATAGAGCTAAAACGGCTAGATAGCCAGATGCTCCACCATGCCCAACGGACGCATATAAAAATGCCATGGTGCCCAGCAAAAAAAGGATTAGCCAAAAATCCATATTACACGCGCAGATAGATCAATAATTTTTCCCAATCTGGTACACGAATACGCTCCTCTTTCACGCGTGAAGCTGGTAGCGCCTTAATCTTTTCAAATAAACGGATGTAATATTCGTATGCAAGTAGAACTCCTTTACGCGCAGCTTTTGGTAAATTTTCAATGCCACGCAATCCCGCATCAAAATCCAATTGGATATCCGCTTCAATTTCTTTCTTCTCCGTATCTGAGAACGTCTCAAAATTAACCCCCGGAAAATACACCCGTCCACGCTCGTCAAAATCAGACTTAATATCCCGTAAAAAATTAATTTTTTGAAAGGCCGAACCTAAGGCACAGGCATCCGCACGCAAGAAGTCATATTGAGCTGAATCACCCAAACAGAAAACGCGTAAGCACATCAACCCGACTACCTCTGCCGATCCGTAAATATATGTCTTGTAAGTTTCAACATCGTACACACGATCTGTTAAATCCATTTCCATGGAAACTAGAAATGCATCAATCAAATCATGGCCAATTTGAAATGTATTCACCACCCATTGAAATGAATGCAAAATCGGATTCAAGCTAATTTTTTCTTCAATCGCCTGAAAAGTATCCGCTCGGAATCGCGCTAAAAGCGCTTGCTTATCTTGATCGTGGAAGGTATCCACAATCTCGTCGGCCAACCGCACAAATCCATAAATCGCATAAATTGCCTCGTGATATTGTTTGTCTAACGTACGAATACCAGAGGAAAATGAGGTCGAATAAGCTTGTGTCAACAGCTTACTTGAATCGAGCGAAACCTGTAAATATAAATCCATTTGACTAGTTAAATGATTTGTCAACTTCCTTAGCGACGACTAAACCTGAAATAAGCGAAGGAGGAACGCCAGGTCCTGGAACGGTTAATTGGCCCGTATAGAACAAGTTTGCCACCTGCTTATTTTTTAAACTTGGCTTCAAAATAGCCGTTTGCATTAATGTATTAGCCAAACCGTACGCATTTCCTTTAAACGCATGATAATCTCCGATGAAATCTCGGTGTGCATAGGAACGTTTATAGACGATCGAATCACGAATCGATACACCACAATAAGCCTCCAAGCGATCCATCAATTGCGTAAAATACTTTTCGCGTACCTCCTCCGTATCAACCAAATCAGGAGCTACGGGAATCAGTAAAAAGACATTTTCACACCCTTCCGGTGCCACAGATGGATCCGTTACGGAAGGTGCTGAGGCATAAAAAAGCGGGTCTGATGGCCAAGCAGCCTCCGTGTAAATCTCATGCGAATGCACAGAGAAATCACGATCAAAAAATAAATTATGGTGTTTCAAGCGTGGCAAACGCTTATTTATCCCTAAATAAAATAACAAGGAAGAAGGTGCCATCACGCGCTTATCCCAGTACGCCTCATCATAATTCCGATAGGCATCTCCCAGCAATTCTTCCACATGGTGATAATCCGCGCTAGCCACTACGGCGTCCGCCTCCCAAATTCCTGTAGTTGTTTTTACAGATTGTACTCGACCATTCGTAATGCCAAAACCCGTTACCTCCATATTAGTCCGAATCTTCACACCTTTTTCTTCCGCTAGGGCAACCATCCCTTTGACAATGTTGTGCATGCCGCCCATGGGATACCAAGTACCCAATTTGATTTCTGCATAGTTCATTAAACTATACATGGCAGGCGTATTTTGTGAAATGGCTCCCAAAAATAAGATGGGAAATTCCATCAATTTTAAGAGTGTCGGTGATTTAAAATACTTCCGAACGTGGCTGTAAAACGATTGAAAAACATCCATCCGAAGGGCGTCAATCAAGATACGTAAACTTAAAAATTCAGTGATTTTAGTGGATGGCTTCCAAACAAATTCTTGAATGCCCACTTTATATTTATAGGCTGCTTGCTCCAAAAAACGATCTAACGCATTTCCTGCACCGGGCTCAATCGAATCAAATAATGATTTCAGCGCCGTATAACTCGCAGGCATATCGATGATTTGCTCATCATCTAAAATCACGGAATACGAAGGATCTAATCGGACTAATTTATAATAATCGGAAGGCTTTTTACCAAAGCGACCAAAATAATCTTCGAAGATATCGGGCATCCAATACCAGCTTGGACCCATATCAAACGTAAAACCTTTCTCATTAAATACGCGAGCACGTCCACCTGCTTGATCATTTTTTTCAAAGATCTCCACCTCATACCCTTGATCTGCCAGTGCTGTCGCCGTTGACAAGCCTGAAAATCCGGCTCCGATTACAATTATCTTCTTCATATTCGAAACAAATATAGGAATTCTCTCCCGTTATCCTGACAAAGAAAAAGTCAGATAAAATCTGACTTTTTACTTCCTCCTCTGTTAACCAAAAAAAACGTAATTACCTATGCATACATTTGCAAATGCTGCTTTAAAGACTTTCTTGCTATATGAATTCGGTTTTTAACGGTACCAATCGGCAAACCTAATTCATCAGCTATTTCATGATATTTGAACCCCTCAAAATATAAAAGAAATGGAACGCGATACATTTCTTCTGTATTACTCAAAGCCAAATTGATATCCTCTCGCATAAACGTAGACTCAGCTGCGTTGATTTGAACGGATTCGGAAGAATTGATGAAGTGTAAATTCTCGGTTGTATCAATGAATGTGTTCCGACGAACCATGCGTTGATATTGTGTGATGAACGTGTTCTTCATGATTGTAAATAACCATGCTTTCAAGTTCGTTCCATCCATATACTTTTCACGATTCGTATATGCTTTAACTAAAGTGTCCTGTACCAAATCATTTGCATCATCCCCATCACGTGTCAATCGTAAAGCAAATGGCTTTAAAAACTTGGAAAAATTACCTACTTGATAAGAAAATTCTAACGCCGTCATCTTGAGTTGTTGATTTTGTTTAACAAATTTATAAAAAGATTAAACAAAACAAATGTTTGTTTAAGAAATTTCAAAATAAATTAAACAGAATTTTTTCGATACGTTTTCGGTATTCGTCTTCAAGTTCGATGGAATTATCAATAATTATGCTTTTCAGCCTATTTTAGCGTATATTTATCCCCCTAACCGGACGTCATGTTTCGAAAAATATTTTTACTCTTCTGGTTCATCAGTTCAACAAGCTCGCTCTACGGACAAGCTCCATGTACCTGTACCTTAGAAGGAAATGTGACCGCGAAAGAAACAAAAGAGACCATTTCGGGTGCCTACATCTATATAAAAGGAACCAATAAATTTGCCCTTTCCGACCGTAACGGTCATTTCAAAATCCAATCCCTTTGTCCTGGCGCCTATACATTAATCTGCAGAATGAGCAGTTTTGATGCCATCGAAATTCCAATCTCCATTCAAGACGAAGCAAACCATAACGAAAATTTTACGCTAGAAAGTCATGATGAACACTTACAAGAGGTCGTCGTCAGCGGGAAAAAAAGTGAGAGTAGTGCCCAACTTCGCGGCAACCTCAGTGAAACTGAAAGAGCCGAACGAGACGGTTTAAGTTTAGGTGAAATGCTGCGCGGCATCAGTGGCGTGCAAAGTTTACAAACAGGTAGTACCATCTCAAAACCCGTTATTCACGGCATGCATTCAGCCAGAGTAATTATTCTAAACCACGGCATCCGACAAGAAGGTCAGCAATGGGGAAGCGAACACGCACCCGAGGTGGACCCATTCGTATCCAAAAATATACAAGTAATTAAAGGACCAGGCGGGTTGCGCTATGGCGGTGACGCCATCGGCGGAATGGTCATGATGGAACCCGATGCACTACCCGATAGCGCCGGCTTGAAAGGAGAAATTCAATCCATTTATTTTACAAATGGCCGACAAGGCGTTTTGTCAGGCATGTTAGAAGGAGGATTTAACCAATCAAATGGCTGGGGATGGCGTATTCAGGGTACGTTGAAAAATGGGGGAAATATTCGCACGGCCGACTATTTTTTGGCGAATACAGGTGTTCAGGAAGAGAATTTTTCGGCAGCCATTGGTTACAAAAAAAACAACTGGTCCAATGATTTATTCATTAGCCATTTTCATTCAGTCATTGGAATTTATTTGGGCTCCCACATAGGAAATGTCAATGATCTTGAAAAATCGATTGCCCGTTCAAGACCTTTTGAAGCATTTACTCCCTTGGAATTCAGCAGAGAAATTTCCCGCCCTAATCAAGATATCAACCACAGTTTAGGCAAATTAAAATCCCAGTATAAATTCGCATCAGGTCAAACCATGCGGGGTACTATCGCCTTTCAAAACAATGAACGACTCGAACTAGACGTCCTGCGCGCTGGTAGAGGCGTAAATAATTTACGCTTCTTACTCCATACATTTACAAGCGAGCTTGTGTTAGATGAGGCAAATACAGCCAAAAAATGGAAAGGGCAATTTGGCTTTAACGTACAAACGCAAGGAAATTTAACATCGGGTAGAACGGTAAACACCCCCACATTAACATCAAGCCTGTTGCCTAATTACTTCCAACATACCTTGGGCATTTTTGGAATTGAACGGTACATCAAAGAAAAATTTGAATTTGAAGTTGGCCTACGTGCCGACCATAAAATAATCGATGTCTATCGGCCAAAAATCAATTATTCAACCAGCATCAACCGAAGCAAGAATCAGTTCACCGGTCTATCAGGTAGCGCGGGACTCAAATATCATTGGTCAGAAAAATGGACCAATCACCTCATTCTAGCGCGCGCTTTTCGTACGCCAGGTGTGAATGAATTATTTTCGTATGGTGTTCACCACGGTGCGGCCGCATTCGAAATTGGAGATCCCAATTTGACAGGAGAAACGGCCTATAATGCCAGCTTAAACACATTGATTGATGCCAACAAGTGGCAAATAGAAGTAGGTGTGTACCATAATTACATTCAAAACTTTATCTATTTAAAGCCCATGGTGACGCGTGGCGTGGCTGAATACTTCACCACGGTACGTGGTGCATTTCCCGTTTTTACCTACGAACAAATCAATGCCATTTTCAGCGGTATCGATGCGCAAGTCACGTACCAATTGACCCCCAATCTTGCGTTGCAACACAAAACAAGTATTGTTCAAGCAGTAGACAACTCAACGGCCAACAAACGTTACCTCGTTAATATTCCAGCAAACCGATTTGAATATACGTTGACCTACCGATGGATGCAGGAAAAGCAATATGTGAGTGTTGGCCTCATTCAAGTAAGCAGACAAACGCGCGTCGAACTAGGATCCGATTACTCGGAACCACCCAAAGGATACCAATTAGTTCAAGCGAATTGGGGAATCAACCTCAAGAAAATAGATGTGGGTATTCGCATTAATAATGCCTTGAATACAGCTTACCGCGATTATCTCAATCGCTTCCGGTATTTTACAGATGACCAAGGTCGGAATATCAGCCTACGCGTCTTGTATAAAATTTAACGGCGCAGCCACACTTCAGGGTTTTGGCGTACGGTATTTTTCCAAACCTGAAAGTTGATTTCCGATGTACCATCCTCATCCGAAGCAACCGATCCGATTCGTTGGCCTGTTTTTACCCGTTGGCCCGTACTGACAGAGACGCCAGCCAACTTACTATATACGGTAAAATAGTCTCCATGCTGGATCGCCACCACCATATTGATTCCTGGTATATTCACCACCGACTGGACCACGCCATCATACACACTATGCACGGGAGAACCTGGTGAAGTTTGAATATCAATTCCGTTATTATTGATCATCACTCCCTTCAAAATAGGGTGTTTATGTACACCAAAGTGATCTGAGATAAATCCGGAAGGAACTGGGAACGGCATCCGTCCACGTAAGGCACTAAATGAACTAGCCAATTTTGCCTCCTCCGCATTCATATAATAGGTATTCGAATTCAATGCTGGCTCCGCAACTTTTTCAGCCACGACCGCTTTTTCTTTAACCGTTTCTTTCTTTTCAGCTTTCGCTTCAAGTTTTGTTTCTGCTTTTGGCTGCTCCTCTACTCCTAACCTCTCCGATTTTTTCACCACTCCTTCTTCTAATTTCACTTTCGGCAAAGTAGGTTTATTTACTTCTAATTTACGTGCTTGAGCTGCTTGACGTAGCTTACGCTCACGCTCCATCGATTTTTGAATCTCACGTTGAACGATTCCTGCAATTAAATTATCCAACTTCCGAATGGCCAATTTCTTTCGTTCCAATTCCGTACGCAACTTTTTTTCCTGCTGGGTTAACACCGTGACAACCTTATTTTCCTTAGTCTTCAACACCTCAAGCGTCTTGGTTTCTTTTTCCTTTTCAACGATCACCTTCTTCTCCTCATTCTTCTTAAAGATAACTTGCTGCTTTTTGGTCATTAAATCTTGACGCGTCTCAAATATTTTATTCGCCTGCTCTTTTCTGTTTTTCGTAAACTGACGAAGAAAATCTAAGCGACGGGTGAATTGACCAAAATCGTTCGACAAAATCAAAAAACTGATTTTATTCGAGACGGTGGAAACTTTTTGTGACTCAAACAACATCAGGGCATAGTTCTTTTTTAAGCGCTCCAACTTAGCTGCAAGGACATCGCTTTCCCGTGCGAGCTTCGTTGCTTCCGCCGCTAAGATTTGTTGGTTTTCATTCAATAAATTAATCTGCTTTTTCTGAACCCCAATCTGCTGCTTTAATACATTCAGTTTACCTATGGATGCATTTTTCTTTTTAGACGTACGCGAAATAATGGAATTCAACTCCTTGATCTTAGCTAAATTGTCCTTTTTCTGCTGCTCTAACTGCGCCTTCTTTTCTACCTGAGCATGCAACGAAAAACTCCAAATCAAACAAACTACAACTAAAAGATATCTCATGGTTTTGAATTCAATAATTTAACAGGAACACGGAATGGAAATTCCAGTGGCGTGTCCATTAATTCTACTTTGGAATATTTGATGCTAATCACCGTATGCACCTGCTTGTTCTCCTTGTCCTTCACATCAAGCGTAATCAAACTACTAAAAGGAAAAACCACTTGATTCAAGGTAGTAAACTCCTCAAAATCCATGGTTAATTTGTTGGTGCTTGGTTCATCGTTCACTAACAATTTTTTTAATTTTCGATTAGGGCCCACCATGTTATCAATCTTTATTCGACCCGAATCCTGCTTAATGATGATATTTTCATTCTCACGAATTACCCGTGAATTATTCCGCTTGAACGGTTGATTCCCCACAATCAGCGACTGCAATATCCGGAAGTCAACCTTGAACCCCATCATGGTACTCAAGCTATCATACGACATATCAAAATACTGACCATTGATCTTTTGATATAACCGTAAATGCTGTTGGTCAAATACACCCGTCGCCCCAGAAACTCCCACTTGGCCAATGTTAATCCAAATGATGCTGTCGCGCTTCATGCGTATGTCAACGGTATAATTGTCTATATTATTGCCCGACTTCCAAACAACGCGTGATTTTGCTTTTAGGTAATTGAAGCGTAAATCCTCCACTGCTTCGCGTCGATCTGCCTCCGGAATTTGTGGTACTTCTACCGGCTTAACTTCAGCAATCACCGTATCGCGTACTAGGGAATCTGGCTTGTTGACTTGCACGATGACGGCTGACTGCTTTCGCTGGCATGCGCTCATATACAAGAAACAAAGGATGAATATTACGTAGCGCATAGTTAGCGGTAAGCCTTAAAAAGTATACAAAAATATCTCAATTTTCGATAATTCGCTTCATCTCGATCTTTTTATCGAGTATTAGATTTCCCCCCACTAGTTTTTTGGCATGCTTCCAAGCCTCCACCGCATCTTCGATTCGCTTCAACTGGTACAAGGTGTCGCCTAAATGCTCCCACACGGTTGCGCCAGCAGGGTCTTTATCGGCAACCGCCAATTCTAAATAAACGAGTGCTTCCGCATAGAAACCCTGCTGGTACAAAACCCAGGCATAGGTATCTAAATAAGTCCCATTCGTAGGAAATTTCTGAACTAATTTCTTCGACATGGCAGCCGCCTCCGCTAAGCGCTCCTTCCGTAAAGACAAATAATAACTGTAATTGTTTAGCACGTGCTCATCCTCCGGTTGCTTTTGCAGCACATAATCAAACGATTTCTCCGAGTCACGATACCTTTTCTGTGCCTGATACACATCTCCCAAAATTGAAAACAACTGGACATCCCAGGCATCCTCTGACTTCAAATTTGATTTGGCCAGTTCTAACGAAACCAACGAGCCTTTTAAATCCCCTTTAATATACTGCCCAAAACCTTTTTGAAAATGAAAAAATCCATGCGTAGGCCAAAGCACCAAGGCCTCCTGCGCATGCACAATGGCACTATCAATGGCATTTAATTCAAAGTCCAACTGGATAATTCGGGCCCACACCTCTAACTTACTTTTACCCAAACGCGCTGCTTGCAAATAACTAGCGAGACCACTCGTAAAGTCTTGCGAACTAACTTGCAAATCTCCACGAATGGCCAGAAAACGAGGTTCATCCGGATACATTTGAATAAAATGCTGCGTTACATCTAATGCTGCCGACCACTTTTCCTTGGTATCAATTAACTCAAACACTTTCAAGGCAACTTGGGAAATCATCTCTGGATAAAGTGACCTATCTTCCGAGGCTGCATGCAGTTGGCCTAATGCAGCGCCAAAATCTTTGGTTTGCAAAAACACGTGGGTGAGCAATAAGGGAATCTGGCCCTCGGATGGAAAGCGCTCTGACAAACGCTGATACGCATCGCGAAGCGAATCACCCTGACTTAGCTCCCAAGCCACATCCATCTGATCCCAAGAAAATAAGTTTTCCCCTTCCTCCTGCGCTAACAATTGTGCACCTAAATCAAGAGCGTCCAACAAGCGTTTCTTTTTTAAGAGGATAAATTGCTTCGTCCGTATAATTTCTGGATACTCTCCGACCCATCGATTCGCCTTTTCAAGCGCCTCCAAGGCCAAATCTCCTTGCTCATTCCATAAATAAGCCTGGGCAAGAAGCAAATTTACGTCCGGCTGCGATTCATCATATTG
>JAIXRT010000281.1 GCA_027485075.1 Cytophagaceae bacterium | reverse complement strand
AAGCTTCTACTCCAGCACGAATCGAAGCAGCCGTTTCCGTCGTCGCATCTGCCATATAAATCACTACCTGCGCCTTCTTCACCCAAGCCTGCGTTCGCTCCACACCCATTGCCTCAATCACATCTTCGGTCTCACGTAAACCAGCCGTATCAATCAAACGGAATTTAATTCCTCCTAATACCCACGAATCCTCTAAACTATCCCGGGTGGTTCCTGCAATATCCGAAACAATCGCGCGCTCCTCGTTTAATAAGGCATTTAAGAGGGTGGATTTACCGGCATTTGGTTTACCTACTATCACCGTGGCAACTCCATTTTTAATCGCATTTCCAGCTCGAAAACTGTCCACTAATGGTCGGATCGCTACTAACAATTGATTCACCAAATCTTCCAGATCCTTACGATCCGCAAATTCTACATCCTCCTCACCGAAATCCAATTCCAATTCAATCAAGGATGCAAAATGTATTAATTGCTCACGCAAAGACGCTAATTCATTCGAAAATCCACCGCGTAGTTGGTGCAAGGCCGCCGCTTGTGCTGCCGCTGAATCGGCCGCAATCACATCTGCAACCGCTTCTGCTTGCGCCAAATCAAAAGCCCCATGCATAAAAGCCCGTTGGGTAAACTCCCCAGCACGCGCTAAGCGCGCACCTTTCTCCACAAATAATTGAATGATGCTCTCCTGAATAAACGGAGATCCATGACACGAAATCTCCACCACATCCTCTTTGGTATAACTTTTTGGGGCAATATATAAACTCACCACCACTTCGTCATATACTCGACCAGCATCCTCAATCCGACCATAATGTATCGTATGAGACGCCTGTTTCGTTAAGTCTTTGGGTTTGAATACGGCATTAACCAATGGAATCGAATCAGGTCCAGATAAACGGATAACCCCAATCGCCCCCACCCCTGCGGGTGTCGCTAATGCCACAATCGTGTCTTGAAACAACATTAAAGAAGGTTTTGAAGCTTCATAGCCACCGACATATCGCCGGAGATCTTCACTTTACCCGTCATCACCGCCATCATTGGATTCAAATCACCGGTCAATAATCCAGCAAAGTTCTCTTCTGTCGTTGCTATGGTGCAATCCGCATCCACATTGTCATTCGTCACTGTTCCGTCCGAATTAACGACAATAATGCCTGATGGAAAAGCAAATTTAAAAGATACACCCTGTCCGCCTTTTTGAGCAGCCAAAGCTGTAATACGTTCATTGATTTGTTGAAATGTCATGATGTGTATAGTTTAAAACACAAAACTAATACTTAAATCTCCCGATGACAAATTACCTTGAAGTCGCAAAATTGACAACTTGCAATATCTTTCGTTTTTTCAAACGGAATTGATGGGTCTAAAATTCGATGTACCCAACTGCGAATCAATGCATGCGAGTCTGATTGAAAGGAAGCCAAAGACTGACCTTCCGAAAACCACAATCCCTTTTCCTCATGCAATACCTTAGCATCTAAATTTCGAAAAGAAATAATCCCTGGTTGAACATCCAGATTCTCCTTAGCAATACGCGTAAACATCTCCACATTATCCTCAGATGGACTATTTAGCTCCGCAGCAAACAAAAACTTATAAAACCACAATTGAAATAACTTTGCTTTGAAATTCTCCGATGTCAACGTATCCATCAAACCCAAATCGCTGACCTTTAAATCTTTCTTCTCGACTTTTCCAGTCTTGTAATCTATAATCCGATAGGTATTTCCAACACGGTCCAAACGGTCCACGCGTCCCGTTAATTTGACTTCCACATCCTCATAACCACATTCTACAGACACACGCGTTTCAAACTTCTTCTCTGTGGCAATTAATTGAACACGTTCCGCTGACCAAGCTGTTTCCGCCAAATAATATTGTTCCAAGATAGTCTTGGCAACTTCCTTTAAAATAAAATTAAAGCCCTTTTCCAGCTCATATACCCCCTCATGAGCTTGAATTTGTTGCATTGCATCATCAAGATACGCATCCAGTTTAGCCAAACGTTCTGGAATATTCGACTGATCATACCAACCCGCTTGTTGACTTAGAATTTCTCCATCTACAATTTCCAATACCTTATGCACCCACGTTCCAAATACATCCGCTCCCATTTCATCCTCAGCCTCCTTATCTTTGCGCAAATTCAATACCTGGCTGTAATAATACTTCAAACTGCAGGTGGAAAACATCGCAATGCTTGAAGGCGACAATCCGCGACCAGCCAAATTCGCTTTAACTTGCTTAAGAATATCCACTGTTTTTTCAATCCGAGTGTCGCCTATAACCTCTCGAGCAGGTGACACATTAAACTGAATCATCGGCTCATGCCAATCCAATGCCGCATTCTTAGTTTTCCAATCAAATTGCAACTGCTTAATGAACCGACTCATTTCTTTGACACTCGACTTTTCAGAAGGCATCACATAGAGTAAGTGTACTTCGCGAGGCCGCTGAAGGAGTCGGTGAAAGTGATACGACGCCACCGCATCCGCCTGCGTAAACGTAGGTAAATCAAACGTAGACATGGATGCAATATCCAAGGGAATTAAACTTTCACGCTTTCTTGTTCCTGGTAAACTTCCCTCATTCAACGATAAAATAATCACCCGATCAAAATCCAATGTGCGCGTTTCCAACAATCCCATCACATGTAAACTACGATTCTCGGCTCCCTCAAAGGTCAATTTCTGCTGTTGGACCATTTGCGTCAACAATAACGAGCCACTCTTAACGGAAATTGGCGCTTGACCAGCCAATGATTTTTGAATTGTTTCCAAGACGGAAATAACCTGACTAATAGCTTGGGTATCTTCATCCCACTCCTTAGCAGGAATGGATCGCAACATTTTATCAGCAATGAATTGAAAATCAATCAATAACCCATTGAAATCACCCGCTTGAAATATTCGTTTCCAAACAGGTTCTGAGGCAACTAACGTAGCTAAATCTGTGCTAACCGCATACAACTTATGCTGCTCATAAAAATTAGCTAATCCTTTTTTAAGCTCGGCCGTTTGTACATACTGACTCAACGGATGAGCTATAAATGCACGGAATTGTGCCATGAGGATTCGACCATCAGTAAACATTTTTTTGATCTTCAACCAGGCCGACATCCACGAAAAAATAGCCGTTTTCTTCAGCGAATACCCCATCGTGATATTTAAGCGATCCTTAAATTCACCAATAAACAACAAAACCTGATCTAATAAACCCTCATCCGCTAAAACCAAAGCCACCTGTTCCTCCGTTCCATGTTCTGATTGCCATTTTCGAATCGTATCCAAAGCAATAAATACCTGAGCACTCGGATTTGCAGTACCAATGAGTTCGACCCGCTTAGGTTTCTCCAACAAATCACGTCCCATCCATTTGAATGGTCCACGTGATAAATAAGAAGGAGATTCAGGTTTAGCGTAATCCCGAAGCCAATGACCAGCTCGATGATATCTATTTTCAATATAATAAGCATCCGCATCCCAAATTGTTTCTGCCAAATTTTGACGAATCAACAAGCGAATAATTTCCTCTTCCGATTTAGAGAGTGCGTTAAAGCCAACAAAATAGATTTTTTTATATGATTTGGCTAATGCTTTACCCGAGACCAGGCGATTCACTAAGTCCCGATAAGCCATGCCACGATACGCTAAACCTATATCTGTTAATCGCGTTTGCAGTCGGCCGTACACCTCCAACAAATGGTCGTATAATTTAAAATAAGCCTTTGTATGCGTGGTAATGTACTTCTGCGTATCCTGCTCCCCATAGGTTTCCCCCCAGCGTTCCAAGGTTTTTACCTCCGATAAGAAAGCAAACATTTGGCGTGGGTCAACTAAATACATGTCGATGGAATCAAAATCCTTCAACATCAGTTGGCCCCACGTGATAAATCGATCAAAATCTACTTGCCCATCTACTTCCTTAAAACACGCAAATGCCTCTAAAAGCAATTGAACCGGGTCCACTAATTCAGACTGCGTCATTTGCAACGCAAACTCCTCAATGGTATGAAAATGTGGCGCCAAAAATGGCCGGTCTCCTAAATAAGCTAACTCTTTTTTAAGGTATAAAACGCCACGCTGGGAAGGCATGACCACCGCAATATCTTGCAGCTCATCGATCCCATGTTCCGCCCACAAATGCTCTGCCGTCTTCCTTAAAAATGTCTTCATCAACCTACAAATTCCCTTTTTTCATCTCTTTTACGGCATAATCAACAGCACGTGCTGTTAGCGCCATGTAGGTCAAAGAAGGATTCTGCGTGGAAGTTGACGTCATACATGCGCCATCTGTTACGAACACATTTTTAACCGCATGCATTTGATTCCATTTATTCAACATCGAGGTTTTCGGATCTGCACCCATACGCACCCCACCCATTTCATGTATATCTAATCCAGGCGCTTGCTTGGAATCACGGGTACGAATATTTGTAAATCCAGCTTTGGTGTACATCTCCGTAAATTGCTCGATAAAATCCTTAACCATTTTATCATCATTATCATCATAGGAAACATCCATGTGCATCAATGGTAAGCCATGCGCATCTTTTTTCGTAGGATCCAACGTTATTTTATTCGTCTCTTTCGGAATTGTTTCTCCCATCATGTGAGATCCTGCATACCAATTATTATTCAGCTTCGGATTCAACAACGAGTTCTTTAAACTTTCTCCTACCGCTTCACGATCTGAATGACTTCCTCTTCCCGCACTCATTCCCGCCGCATAACCACGCAAGAAATTTGTCTCTTGCTTATATAAATTGCGGAATCGTGGAATGTAACCTGAAGTAGGCCGAGAACCCTCCGTCTTCGTATCCAAATAGCCTTCGAACTCAGCTGATAAAGAGGCACGGTAATTGTGAAATGCCACATATTTACCCAATACCCCACTGTCATTTCCTAGACCGTCGGGAAAACGATCCGACTTAGAATTCAATAAAATCGCATTGGTATTCAAGGCTGCAGCTGTAACAAAAATCACTTTTGCGTAGTATTCAACCATCTCATTCGTATGCGCATCGATTACACGAACACCAATCGCCTTCCCTTTTTTCTCGTCATAAATAACCGACTCGACGATTGAATCCGGCCGTAAAGTCATATTTCCCGTCTTCGCGGCCCATGGCAACGTAGAGGCATTCGAACTAAAGTAGCCACCATACGGACAGCCTCGCTGGCATAAATTCCGACTCATGCAACGCCCACGACCTTGTTGGTAATGTATCTCACGTGGCTCCGACAAATGTGCGCAACGCGCCACAATGACGTGGCGGTCTTGATACATACGTTTAACTTCTTTTTGAAAGTGTTTTTCCACACATGTTAACTCGTATGGCGGCAAGAAATCCCCATCTGGCAAGGAATCTAAACCATCTTTATTGCCTGAAATACCAGCAAAGTTTTCCACGTATGAATACCATGGATCAATATCTTTATAGTTAATCGGCCAAGGCGTTGCAAAACCATCACGCGCTGGACCATCAAAATCAAACTGAGACCAGCGTTGCGTTTGGCGAGCCCAAAGCAACGATTTACCTCCTACTTGGTATCCACGAATCCAGTCAAATGGCTTGTCCTGAACATACGGATGTTCGGCATCCTTCACCATAAAATGCTTCGCATCTTCCTTAAACGCATAACATTTGCTCACGATCGGGTTAGCTGCAATCTCCTCATTGGTCAAACGACCCCGATGTTCAAACTCCCACAGACTCATTAGAGTAGTTGGGTAGTCTTCATTATGTGTCACTTTCCGACCCCGTTCCAAAACCAACGTTTTGATTCCTTTATCACAAAACTCTTTGGCAGCCCAGCCACCCGCAATTCCTGAACCGATGACGATTGCGCCATATGTTCGCTTTTCAGCATGCTTTAAAATCTCCATCGTCTATTTTTTGACAGGTACGCACGGATTCCAAAAACCGGGTGCCATTTGATAATTTAAATGATTAACTAATACATATTCCGTGGTCGTGTAGCCCTGAATCGTCAAACCTTTCAAGGTAGCCATAGCCTTTTGTGCTTCTGCTCCAAAATGTCCCTTTTCTAACAGAAATAAGAATTGCTCCTTTTCTGCCGCCGTTGCGTCCGCAATGGCATGTCCATTTTCTGTTTGAAACCAAGCAGGAATTTGACCTAAAACTTTTTGAAAGGTTGACTGTGCAGCTGGTTCGTAACAATCTTTGAGCATCGTCTTGACAAATGCTGGAACACCTAAACTGACTGCACCTGGAATTTTTGATTCTGGAATGATGGCTCCCATCCAAAGGTTTAAGGACGCTTCATCTACAGCAGATAATGCCAAAGAACTTCCAGAATTTTGTGCTGATAATGGGTAGGAAACTACGGATCCTAAAGTGGCTAGGGCCATTCCTTTGATCCAATCCCGACGGGTAGTAAAATTCATGTTTAATAGGATAAAATTATACCT
The DNA here is from genome assembly GCA_027485075.1 of Cytophagaceae bacterium. Lineage (GTDB taxonomy): Bacteria > Bacteroidota > Bacteroidia > Cytophagales > Spirosomataceae > Aquirufa. Next base: position 10,686 of record JAIXRT010000281.1, on the reverse strand, counting down.
ACAAACATATCAAAAATTAATCAAATAAAAGCCACTTAACCCCATAGGCAAAACTTCTTCGCATGGCAGGATATAAATAAGCCACATAATGATTATCAGAAATTAAGCCCTGAGCGGCATTCGCATATTTGAAGAATAAACGAACCCGATTAATACGTAAACTTAGATAAGGATCCACTTGTACAAATGCAGGTAATTTAACTTGATTTTGCAAATGAAATTGTTGGGTTGCAGGCATGTAGGCATCACCGTAATAGGCCGACAAATAATGTGCGTCTAGACCGATTTGCACATAGAGTAGTTTCTTGTATTGCACATTAACAGCCAGATTCGCATTTGCAGCCAAATTCGGCATGCGCATCACATCAGGTCCTGTTAGCGTATTGGCGAAAACATTCGTATTCCAGACCAAGCGACCACGTTCTCCACCCCAAGCTAATCCCGTACGAAATACACCGAGTCCCTTTGACTCCTGACGCACATTGGCTAAGCTATCGAAATACACCCAATTCCCAATTCGCTGAATTGTGACTGAAGGTTTAAAATACATTTTAGCATTTCCTATGGAGATCCCTCCTTCCAACTGGTCAAATGAAATCTGATTCAAGCCTTTATCCCATCGATAGGAAGAATTATACATCCATGTTTGGGCAATACTTGGACTCGAAGATGTCCGCTGAGCTTGCACATAAAACCATGGCGACTCAAACTTAGCCTTTAATTGATAATCTGAACCGATCAAATATTCCCCCTCAGCGGTAAAATCAACCGTTTCAGTGAATTTCTGATGTAACCAAAGCCCCACATAATTTTCAAGTCTACTCTTCGTCACATCAGTCAGCGGATTATTGACAGACCAATAGCGCTGACGTATATGCGCCCGGTATGTAAACTTTCTAAATACCCCCTTTAATCCCGTTTGATGACTGAATGACTGCCAATTATTCTCGTTGTACAAGGAATCTGACTCAGGTGCTTGAATGTAATTAATGTATGTTTTAGGGTAAAAACGCTTACCCAAATTAGTCTCAAAATCTAAATCTCTGAATTTGACTTGTCGGCTTTCCACATCCAACCGCTGAAATAACTGCAGTCCCTTAAATCCAATAAATTCCTGATAGACATGAAACTTCAAAAACTTATCCTTTGTCTGTGTCTTTGCGGCTGTCAAATAAGCGGTATTGTCTACATACTTCAAAGCCTGAATAGGCGTCAAGTCATTAATCAACATGATTCCACCTTGATCATTTACAGCGTGATCGTAGTAATTTATGTGAGCTAAAATCCGATAGCGATCCGAGCGAGAACGGTAATTCGTATGCACTAAAAATCCCCACTGACCTGTCAAATTTATATTTCGCGCTTTAAAAGCATCATCGGTAAAAGCTTTGTCGGAAACGATTCGTTGTAATTCAACGCCAACATTCCATAGGGAATCGATGTTTCTGGCGAATGTAAAGTTTAACCGTGTTTGACCACCAGCGCCATCATTAAATTCAACATCTGAAAATGGGGATTTGGTATTGTAGTAACGAACTTTTTCTGCCGCAAAAGCATAGGGAGCATACACATTATAGCCTAATTGCGTGCCTAAAGTAGCCGTAACTGGGGTAAAAATAGATCGCATAGCGGTACCATCTGAACCCAAATTGGCCTGTAAAAAACCACTACGCTCTTGAAATAAATAACGATGAAAAAGATGCAAGGTGGTATCAATGTGCCGCTTTTGAATTTGACTATCCATTACGTCTTGCTCCAGAAAATAATGCATGGACTGCGGGCCATAGATCTGCTTCGTGGAATCATCCAGCGCAGCTCTTCCTGATTTTTGAGGTCCTTGTGTTTGGAGATTTGGGGTTGTATTCGCTGTTGGAAATCCCCCATTCGTATTCATTCCCCCATTTCCCATGGGATTATTTGGGTTAGGAAATTGACCTATACTTTGAAAGGCAATGAGACCAAAAAGAAATACGAGGAATCGAATTTTCACGCCGTAAAGGTAGCTATTTTTTAAGATTAAGCGGAACCAGAGAAGTTAACCAAGTCCAAAACTCCGATTCTTGATCTAAAAATTCCATCTGCATCGGCAAATAAAACAACCTGGAATGAAGAGCTGGATAGCTCCCTAGATGTTCCTCCATCCGCACATAATCTTTGTGGGTTGTTAATATTCCTGCTGCAGGATCTAAGTTGGCAGCAACATGCTCCCAATATTGATAATCAGCTTGCTGAAAGGCGTAATGGTCAGCATAGGTTTCCTGATTCAGGATATCGCCAAACTTTTTCGCCGCTTTGAAGAAAGGTAAAGGATCCGCTATACCGGCGAAAAGATGCCATGAAGAGATGTTTTTTGCACTGTTTCCAACCGGTACCCCATAGACAACTTTGGTAAAGAAAACGGGTAAATCAAATCGAAGGAATGGCTCCTTTTGTTCTTCGCTTAAAAAATCGGGGCAACGATTAACAATCAACGCATGGGCTCTTTTGATCCCATCCACAGACTCTCTTAAGCGCCCCAAAGGCAACAATTGATCCGTAAAAAATGGCTTTGAAAAGGTGGTACAGACTAGATTCAAATCAGCCTGCAAGGCACGGTGCTGAAATGCATCATCTAATATAATGACATCCAAATCGTTCATTTGTTCGATTCCTTTCAAGCGATTCTCACACACCGCAACAGGTAAATCTGCAAATTGACGTTTATAGGCTAAGGGTTCATCGCCAACCGCTGAAGCAGTTGAATCAGCATGAACCCATCGAAAACCGGACGTTTTACGCCCATAACCCCTGCTCAGAATCCCAAACGTACCCGAAAACTTCCAATGCGCAATTAAGTAATTTACCAATGGGCTTTTGCCGGTACCGCCTACGGCAAGATTACCGACGACGAGTGTAAAAGGCTTTGAAACATGTGTGGATGAGAGCAAACCTCGATCATACCATGTATTTCGCACGCGCGTGATTGCGCCAAAAATTCCTGCCAATAATCGAAATACCCACTTTTTCATAATCGGCCTAAAGCTAATAAATAATCTAGGGAGGGGCAAAAATGCCACAAAAATAATAAATTGCAACATGATTCAATTGCTCAGCCATCCCCTACAATTCCATTTCGAAGCAGGCACATCGCGTGGGGTACTGACACAAAAAACGAGCTATTTCATTCAAATTGAACAAGATGATAAGGTTGGCTTAGGTGAAGCCGGACCATTGCGTGGTTTAAGTCCTGAATTTGAAGCGGATTGCCTACCTGCTTTTCAAAAAGCCATTGCGACAATCAAACACCTTCCAGAAAATCCAGAAGAAATAGACGCGCTTGTGCAAACAATACCATTTGAACAGCCCTCTTTTCGTGCTGCACTCGAAATGGCCTTGTTGGATTATTTTCACGGAAAAGATGGGATTTATTTTGACAATTCGTTCGCACGAGGTGTATCGAGTCTACCGATTAATGGGTTGATTTGGATGGGTAGTCCTGAATTTATGCGCCAACAAATCGCAGATAAATTAGCAGAAGGGTATTCCTGCCTCAAGTTAAAAATTGGCGCCATAGACTTCGAACAAGAAATAGAGATTATTTCGGAGATCAGAACTCATTTTTCTGCGGTTGAATTAACGATACGAGTAGATGCCAACGGCGCATTTTCACCGCAAGACGCACCAGCCAAACTAGAAAGACTCGCGAAACTTGACATACATTCCATCGAACAACCGATTCAAGCGGGCCAATGGAAAGCGATGCGCGATTTATGCGCAATTGATATTTTACCCATTGCCCTCGATGAAGAATTAATTCAGGCTAAAGATCCTCAGGCACTATTAGAATCTATACAAGCACCTTACATTATTTTAAAACCAAGTCTTCTAGGCGGTTTTGGAGCTAGTAATGCGTGGATTCAAGCGGCCGAGACGGTAGGCGCAGACTGGTGGATTACCTCCGCCCTAGAATCGAATATTGGCCTGCAAGCAGTGGCACAATTTACAGGAGAATACCGAAATCCACTCCCTCAAGGTTTAGGTACCGGAAAACTTTATACAAATAATTTCGATTGTGGTCTTTCGATTCAAAAGGGGCATATTTATTCCAATCCACATACCAAAAGAACAAATCCTTTTGCCTAAATTTACGGCATCATTTTAAACATTGAATTGAATGAATACGATTGACGAGGCGATGATTGCCATTCTAGAACAACGCTTGAAATTAAGCAAATTGAGTTATTCGGATGACACCTATGATGATGTAGAAGAATTACTACACGATTTGGAAGATGATTTCAATGAAAAATATGGTGATGAGCTTGAGGAAATCCTTGAGAAAGTACACATCAAACATTGCCCAGAATCAGATGTTTTATTACCAACGGCCTATTTAGCCAAGAAATTTGTAGAGACAGCCGATGGTGAGGTTGAAATAGGTAAAAAAGAAGGTGTAGAAGTTGAATGGATCGAAGATCCCGCTGCTGCAGCTCGATTAGTATTATTACCCGCTCCTACTCGAATCTTATTGATGACCCCCAAAAGTCTCGATATCGTTTGGGAAGCAGCCCAATAAAATAAAAAAGGTGAGCAGAAATGCTCACCTTTTTTTATACCCAATCAATTCCCTTTTTCAGCAAATCTAAGGTTTGTTGGCCCTCCGGATACCCACTCGCATCATGCATATATTCCCAGGATGCCAATGGCGGCAAACTCATTAATATCGATTCCGTCCGACCATTTGTCTCCAAGCCAAACTTGGTACCCCGGTCATGCACCAAGTTAAACTCTACATAACGTCCGCGACGTAACAATTGAAAATCACGTTCTTGATCGCTAACCGGTTTGCTCGCATTTGCCTTCATTAAATGACTGTAAATGGGAACGAAAGTCTCACCCACCGACTTCACAAAGTCAAACGTTTTTAATTTGTCTTCTTTTAAGTAATCAAAGAAAATTCCCCCAATTCCACGCGTTTCATTACGATGCGTATTGAAGAAATAATCATCCGCCCACGTTTTATATTTGGCATATACATCGTCTCCAAATCCATCACAAGCCGCTTTCACTTGTTGGTGAAACCACTTCGCCTGCTCCGGAATAATGATATGCGGTGTTAAATCGATTCCTCCGCCGAACCAACTTTGACCATTGCTGAGTTCAAAATAACGCACATTCATGTGAATGATGGGAACCCAAGCATTGAATGGGTGCATCACGATGGAGACACCCGTGGCAAAGAATTCAACTTCTTCCGTCACATTTAGGCTGGTCACCATCTTCGGATGCAATGGTCCTGAAACGGCAGAAAAATTAACACCCGCCTTTTCTAAGATGGTCCCGTTTTGAATTAAACGCGTTCGACCGCCGCCACCTTCCGGGCGTAGCCAAAGATCTTCCTTGAATGTCCCAGTTCCATCTGCCTCTGCGATTCCTTGGCAAATACGATCTTGTAAGTCACGGAAATAAGCTTCTATCTGTTCTTTATGCATACTAATTAGGGCTCTGACTACTTGAATCGGTTGTTTCTGTCGGATTTTCCATCAAAGCATTTAATGAATCTAACTCCGCATCTGACACCTGAAGCGAATCTGGTAACGTACTAATCCCATTACCACAATCGAAGTCTTTCTTAACAACGCGCTTATCCAATCGATCGAAAGGTGCCGGTTTATACATGGCTAAAGCAGGATCTTTAACTACTTTCAACATAAACCGTTTGTAGATAGGCATGGCAGTTTTTGATCCTTCACCTAGCGCACCGGAACGGAAGTGAATGGAGCGATCATCTCCGCCGACCCAAACACCTGAAATCAAATTTTGTGTCATACCGATAAACCAACCATCCGAATGATTCGAGGTAGTACCCGTTTTCCCGGCAAAATTGTGTGCATAGCGATTATTTCCTTCGGGCAATAAAGCAGCACCATCACCCCAAAGTAACGAACTGGCCGTTCCTCCTTCATGAATTACTCCTTCCAGCATGGATCGCACTAATTGAGCGGATTCTTTCTTGATCACGCGAGTTGCCGTAGATTCGAAAGTCTGAATAACTTTACCATTTTGGTCTTTAATCTCCGTGACGAGCATTGGTTCAACGTGAATACCTTCATTGACAAAGGCAGAATATGCCCCAATCATCTCAAATAAGGACACATCAAATGAACCTAAACCTATCGATGCTACAGGTTTCAGCGGACTCTTGATTCCCATTTTTTGGGCATAATACATGACCGTATCCGGTCCTACTAAATCGTTGGTGAGGCGCGCAGTGACGGTATTCACCGACTTCGCTAATGCGCGTTTTAAAGGCATCAAACTGTACGAGAACGTTCCATCAGCATTATGTGGACTCCAAATTTTCTTCTCCCCATTCTCTTCAATTTCCAAGGAATACGGCGCATCTTCGACAGCAAAACATGGTGATAGATCTCGTGGACCATCAATCGCCGCGGTATATACGAAAGGTTTGAAAGTTGATCCCGCTTGACGCTTACTTTGCTTCACGTGATCATACTTAAAGTATTTAAAATCAAGGCCACCGACCCACGCTTTGATATGACCCGTATATGGATCTAGCGTCATCATACCCGCTTGCAAAAAGCGCTTATAGTATTGAATGGAATCGTAGGCACTCATGGTTTGTTGCTCCTCACCCAACGTATTGCGCGAATAAACCCACATTTTGCGCTTCACATTTTTCATTTGGTACAGCACCGAATCTGGATTTTTCGGATAACGTTTCACCAAAGCCTTGTAATACTCTGTCCGTTTGGCCACGGAATCAATAAAACCTGGAATCTCTTTCCCAGACTCATCTACCCATGGATTTTGTCCAGACCAATGATTATCAAACGATTTTTGTGTCGAACGCATGCCCTCTTCGACCGACTCTTCGGCATGAATTTGCAAACGGGAATCAATCGTCGTCGTAATTTTCAAACCATCACGATACAAATCAATCTCCATTTCATTGGCTTTCGCCCATTCTTGAATGTATTTCGCAACGGCAACTTTGAAATAATTACCGGTTCCATCATACGGCGATTCCTCATTCTCATGTAAGACGATCGGAAGTGGGGCTAAGGAATCATACGCTGCTTTTTTCAAATAACCTGCCTTAACCATCTGCGCCAAAACGACATTTCTACGCTTCCAAGCCTTATTTTCTGCCAAAGGTTTGCCGTCATACCGCTTGGGATTATAGGTCGTTGTTGCCTTTTGAAGGCCAACTAAAATTGCAGCTTCTTGAATATTCAAACTATCCGCAGAGGTATTAAAATAGGTTTTAGCAGCCACCTTAATTCCATAGGCATTATTCCCGTAATCTACCGTATTTAAATACCAAAGAATGATTTCATCCTTGGTATAAAAACGCTCTAGTTTAATCGCAGTGACCCACTCTTTAGACTTATAGATCAATTTATTTAAACCGGGGATATAGCCAAGTAAACCAGTTTTGGTGAAACTCTTTTTAGTACGAGTTTTGAATAAATTCTTGGCTAATTGCTGTGAAATCGTACTTCCACCCCCACGGTCACCCCCTTTAACAATTCCAATCGCAACACCCGCCCATGCTTGAAAATCAATACCTGTATGCTCATAGAAACGCGCATCTTCAGTAGCCACTAAAGCTTGTACTAAATAGGGTGAAATCAAATTATAGTCCCGGATCGGTGTTCTATTCTCTGCAAAAAACTTACCTAGAAGTACGCCATCTGCTGAATAAATCTCGGAAGCTTGCGATAATTTAGGATTTTGAAGATCATCTACACTAGGCATTTGCCCGGTCAACCAAAAGATATTGGTCTCAATGACAAATAAATAAACCATCCCGTATAAAAATGTCTTACCTGTAATGCGCCACATCCGAACAATGGGCTTATAATAGGGTGAATTTTTATCTACGCGAGCATCGTAATATGCCTGTAAATCCGCGCGTTTAGCTGAATAAAAATCGTTGGCTTGTTGGACCACAAGCTCCGCTTTCCCATACAACGTAGCCCCAATTACTTTTTTTATGCCGATAAGCAACCAGGAAACAAGCTTCTCAAAGACTTGCCAAATGAATGCCTTGCCACGCGAAAAAGAGTGCTTTATCTGCTCAAGCATAGATTATTCTGTTTCTAATTTTTCTAAGATAGTCATTAAATCCGTGAAATCACGGAAGCCAGGACGATCCTCCTCGCCTGCTACTAAGCCTATTCCCTGTATCGAACTTTGTTCCACCCATTCGTCTAAATCACCTTCAGGAATGTCCAAACCAAGAATGATTGGATATTGTGCCGACCATATTTCAACGGATGCTTCCATGCCTGTTAATGAATCTACAGAATCACCAACGACTAAAAAATGGCTCACATAAGGTGCTGAGGCAGCAAAAATCGCTGGTAAATTATCAGTATCGATATTAACGCGAAGAATCTTAGGTACCTCAATCGACTGGATCGCGACTAACGAGACGCTTGAATCAATCTCAATCACATCCGGTTTGTATGTTGCCACAGCTTCACGAATCTGTTCAGCAGTTGCTTTGGTAAACTCCCCTACGATTTGAACACCAGCTAACCAATTGCGAATTTCAGTGAAGCGCTCTATCGCTATTTCCTGCAAAGGAAAACCCAACCACTCGACGCCCATTCCTGCACAATACCGCGCATCTGATAAATTAGCAATAGATGAAACTTTAACCTGGGTTTTTAACATCGTGTGTCAAGCATATTTAGGAGGACAAAAGTACGTTTTCAATGGGTAAATACCAAGATAATTGGCCGTTTGGCGAAATAAATCCTAACTTGCGGAAAATTTACGGCAGGCTTTGAACCTGTAAGGAAATATGGAATCAAAAGGACGCGTTTTAGTCGCAATGAGCGGCGGCATCGACAGCTCAGTCGCAGCTGTTTTATTACACGAACAGGGTTATGAGGTCATTGGAATGACCATGAAAACCTGGGACTATGCCAGTTCCGGCGGAGATAAAAAGGAAACCGGTTGCTGTTCCCTAGATTCCATCAACGACGCGCGACACATCGCTGTATCGCTTGGCTTTCCTCATTATATATTAGATATACGTGAAGAATTTGGTGATTCGGTCATCGATTACTTTACGCAAGAATACGTGGATGGACGTACCCCAAACCCATGTGTCATGTGTAATACGCACATAAAATGGGACGCTTTACTTCGTCGGGCGGACCAATTAGGTTGCGAGTTTATTGCGACCGGACACTATGCACAGATACGTGAAGAAAATGGCCGACATATCATTTCGAAAGGGGTAGATACCTTAAAAGATCAGAGTTACGTGCTTTGGGGAGTTTCACAATCCAGTCTGGCGCGGACCATTTTACCACTTGGCGGATTAACGAAAGCGCGCATTCGTGAGATGGCTACCGAGCGTGGTTTTGTGGATTTAGTTAATAAATCTGAAAGTTATGAGATCTGCTTTGTGCCCGATAATGATTACCGCGGGTTTTTGAAGCGTCGTCTTCCTGAATTAGAAGCAGAAGTAGCAGGAGGTAATTTTGTGGATACATCAGGTAAGGTGATCGGTACGCATGAGGGATATCCGTTTTATACGGTAGGCCAACGAAAAGGCTTGGGCAAAGCTTTCGGTTTCCCTGCCTATGTGATTGAAATTCGCAAAGAGACCAATGAAGTGGTGATTGGAGAGATTGCTGATTTAAATCGGACAGGCATGTGGGTCGGCCAGCTCAACCTTCAAAAGTATGCAGAAATCCCTGCTGAAGGGATTGAAACTGTAACTAAGGTTCGCTACAAAGACGCCGGAACGGATGCGATCATATACCAACACGGTGCTAAAATCAAAGTTGACTTTCACGCGGAAGTCAGTGGCATTGCACCAGGACAAGCCGCCGTTTTCTACGAAGGAAATGATGTTATTGGCGGTGGTTGGATCTTAAAATCGTTCCAAAAAGGAAGTGTATTTGAGCATGTACAATCCTTTGAGGTGGCCAACTAAGGAATCAGCTTTGCCTCTTCGGGAGTTAATTTCACTTTAATGCGTGGCATTTGAATGACTTCCATGTCATAAATCCTAGCTCCGTCTATCTTAAAACGTAACGCCGTTTGCTCCGGATGAAAACCATGTTGGCCTGCTGCCCCCGGATTCAAAAACAGCATATTATTACGTTTAGCATCCCGCTTAATTTGCAAAATATGTGAATGCCCACAGACAAAAATCATGGGTAATCCTTTCGAAAAGGCCTCCAAGGCATCGGGTTTGTAATTCGAAGGGGCTCCTGCGATATGTGTCATCGCAACAGTTACATCCTCACAACGGAAACGTCGAATTTTGGGATACATATTTCGAATGGTTCGGTCATCAATATTCCCGTACACCCCCGCAATCGGTTTTCCATAGGCAGCTAATTTATCTGCCAGCTCCACAGAACCCCAATCGCCCGCATGCCAAATTTGATCGCACGCCTTCAAATGTTCATCCAGGCGTGGATCCAAATAACTATGCGTATCGGAGAGTAATAAAACCTTAACCATCTTACTTCGCTTTTAACGAAATTAACGCACCAGTGGAAATGAGCGCATTCTTTTTCCAAACAACGCGTTCCTCAGCTAAGCGAGTCATGACAGCCGCATCTTGATTTACCCAGGCAGGAGAACCCGCATCTTTCCAAGCCGAAAACCAAAAAGATGCAACGCGTGAAGATGCCAATAACATGCGTTTTT
>JAIXRT010000179.1 GCA_027485075.1 Cytophagaceae bacterium | reverse complement strand
TTTTAAAATTTAAGCATGAAAAATATCTTGATTTTATTTTGCCTTATCGGAATGATGGGGCAGGCATCCTTGGCACAAATGCCGCATGATGCGATCTATATGAACAAAAAGTTAGGTTGCGGCGCATTGATTTATAGTAATTCCTCCTGGACAAATTATTGGGAAAATCAATTGTTTCGGGATAACCCGAACATCGGTCGGCTTACCACAGAATCTGCCATGGCCATGCTGGCCTACGGAATCACCAAAAAACTCAATGTCATTGCAGCCGTACCTTATGTGCGAACGAATGCTTCCCAAGGTAATCTGATGGGTCAGCAAGGACTTCAAGATGCGTCGCTTTGGCTGAAAGCGAAAGGTTATTCTGCACACGGTCTAACTCTACACGGTGTGCTTGGGGTTAGTGTTCCTGTTTCAAATTATGTGCCAGATTTCATGCCCATGTCCATTGGGATCGGTTCGAAGGCTTTCGTTACGCGAGGTATAATCTCCTACGATTTACCGAAGCATATCTACCTAAATTCTTCGATTGCCTATCAAATGCGTAGTAAGGTACAAGCTGATCGTGATGGATATTTAGCCGGAGATCGTTTTTACAATACATCCGAAGTAGCTGTACCAGATGCGTTTGATGCGGCTGTTCGGGTAGGTTATTTGAAAAAGGATAATCAGTTGGAGCTTTTTGCGGAACATTTTTCATGTGTGGGTGGCGATCACATTCGTCGGAACGATATGCCTTTCATGACGAATGACATGACGATGACTTCGGTGGGTGTGTATGGTAAGTACCAACCGAAGAATATAGGGGTGAATGCGCGCGTTGCATACGTTGTGGATGGCAGAAATGTAGGTCAATCTTTGAGTTTGTCGGTAGGCCTATTGTACTTATTTAAACTATAATTCAATGAGATTTTTATATACTTTTTTAGTTTTTGTTTTGCTTGCTTCTTGTTCGAAGGAGCTTGATTTGGAGGTGGATAGACCCTATGTGCCGTCCAATTTGGATGTGAGTGCGGGTGCATGGAAAACGTTTGTTTCTTCGGATGTTAGCGTGGCTGCTCCTCGTTTGGTTACGGATGCGGCGTATTTGAAGGAGATTGATTCGTTGAAAAAGGTAGTTATTCCTTCCTTGACTGCGGCTCAAAAAACCGCTATTCAATATTGGGGTGCAGGTGCTGTATTACGTTGGAATGAAATTGGCAGAGAATTAGCCGCACGGTACAATCAACCTCCCGCTGCCAATGCAGCTGGGATTTACCCGGTTCCCAATCCAGCGGATCCATTAGCAGATCCACGTTTCCCTTTTGCGAATCCACCCTATACGGCACGTGCTTTGGCTTATTTAAGTGTGGCACAATACGATGCCTTAGTGGCGGCGTGGAAATTTAAATATCAGTACAATCGCAAGGCTCCGTATGAGGTAGATGCTTCGATAAAACCTCTATTGCCTATTAGTACGTTGCCTGCCTATCCTTCGGAGGACGCAGTCGTTGCTCAGGCGAGTTATGTGATTTTATTGGCGATGTTCCCTGGGGAAGGGCCTTTTTTGGCTGGAAAATTAGCTGAGGCGAAGAATGTTCGACTTTGGGCTGGTATGAATGTGGGGTCTGATGTAGCGGCTGGAACATCTTTAGGCGCGGCGGTCGCGGCTCAGGTAATGGCGCGTGCGAAAACAGATGGGATGAGTGCTTCTAATGATCAATCGGTTGTACCGGCGTTAATCGCAAACTCTAAGGCTTTGGGTTTTGTAAATCCCTGGGTAAGTCAGGAAATTCCAGCACGTCCGCCGATGTTACCCAATTACGGTACGGTAAAAACGTGGAATTTTGACCGTCCTACGATGATTTCTATTCGTCCGGCCATGCCATATTTGGAGGGTTCGGCAGAATTCAAGAAGGATATGGCTGAGTTGGAAGCCATTAATAAAAATCAGACTAGGGCACAAGCGGCAATTGCCAACTACTGGGCGGATGGTCCCGGGTCGTATACGCCTCCGGGACATTGGCATCGGTATGCGTGTAAGGCAGGTGTGGAAGCTAAATTTTCTGAAGTTCGTATGGCGCGTATGCTTGCTTATGTGGGTACTGCTTTAATGGATGCCGGTATAGCTTGTTGGGATACTAAGTATTATTACTACAGCCCTCGGCCTCAACAATTTGGGTTAAAAACGTCGGTGGGTTTACCCAATTTCCCAAGTTATACCTCGGGACATTCGACGTTCTCTTTCGCTGCGTCAACGGTACTTAGTTCGTTTTTTCCGGATAAAGCAAGTTTATTCAATAGCTATGCGCAGGAAGCATCTGAATCACGGGTCTTTGGCTTGATTCACTTTCGGGTAGATTGTTCGATGGGAGGGAAGCATGGAAAGGTGATTGGAGATTACGCTGTGAAGCGCGCCCAAGCTGATGGCGGCCAATAAATGGATACAACTCAGTAATTTATAAAAAAATGGCCTCTAGCAATAGAGGCCATTTTAGTTGTAAAGTGATTAAAGGCTATTCACCTTCTGATAATTTTCTATCTGCAATGTACATTTTTTGAATTTTGCCATTTACAATATTCGCATCAAAGTATCTGTTTACTGTCGTTTCTTTACCATCAACGGTATGCGTAACTGTTCCACCAGAAGTTACCCATTCGCTTTCTTTTCCATTTTTGTCAATTGACTTATTGGTCAACACAAAGTTTAATTTCCACTTAGGGTTCATATTCTTAAAATACGTAGCCATATAATTTTTATAGTCGTCTCCTGCAGTTAATACTTCACCACCTGGTGTATAAATCTTCAAACTATCAGTTGCTTCTAAACTACGTAGCGTAGCTGTGTCCCGATCATTGAGTGCTTGAATCCAATTTTCAAATAGGGTAACGTTGGTTGTATCTCCTCCGTATAGGGTCGTTCTTTCAGTACCGCCAGCCATATCAAACCCAATAGGTTGTTTTTCGTTCGTAGCACTTTGTTCTTTACAAGCTATAAATGATACTGATACAGCTAAAATGACTAGTAATTTTTTCATTTGAATTGTGTTTAAATTAAAGTCCTAAAATCTTCTTATTCAATTCTTCATCAGCTCCTGTTCCCGCGAAATCATCAAACACTTTTTCTGTCGCCTTGATGATATGGCTTGAAATAAATGGTGCTCCTTCCGTCGCTCCTTGAACCGGATCTTTGATGCAGCATTCCCATTCTAGAACAGCCCAACCGTCATATCCGTATTGCGTTAACTTCGAGAAGATGCTCTTGAAATCCACTTGGCCATCTCCTAATGAACGGAAACGTCCGGCGCGGTTAATCCAAGATTGGTAGCCACCATACACACCTTGCTTGCCCGTTGGGTTAAACTCAGCATCCTTTACGTGGAACATCTTGATCCGCTCATGGTAGAAATCGATGTATTGTTTGTAGTCCAATGCCTGCAACACAAAATGAGACGGATCATACAATAAGTTCGCGCGCTTGTGTCCTTTGACCTCATCCAAAAACATCTCAAACGTCACGCCATCATGTAAATCTTCACCTGGGTGAATCTCATAACACAAGTCTACGCCACATTCGTCGAAGGTGTTCAAAATCGGCAACCAACGGCGACCTAATTCCTTAAATCCTTGCTCCACTAATCCTGCAGGACGTTGTGGCCATGGATACACCGTATGCCACATCAAAGCTCCTGAGAATGTCGCATGTGCATTTAATCCCAAGTTTTGAGAAGCCTTAGCCGCATATTTTAATTGTTGCACCGCCCATTCCGTACGTGCCTTTGGATTTCCTTTGACTGAATCTGGAGCGAATCCGTCAAATCCTAAATCGTATGCCGGGTTAACGGCAACTAATTGTCCTTGAAGGTGTGTCGATAATTCCGTGATTTGCAAGCCTTTGGCAGCCAACATCCCCACGATTTCATCGCAATAGGTTTTTGACTCTGCCGCTTTTTGTAAATCGATGCAACGTGAATCCCAAGAAGGAATTTGCACACCTTTGTATCCCAAAGATGCCACCCATGTGGTGATGCTATCCAATGAATTGAAGGGAGCTTCATCTCCCATAAATTGTGCCAAGAATATTGCTGGCCCTTTGATCGTATTCATATTGTTAAAGGTTTAGATTTTAACCCACTTTTGTGAACGTGTTGAATCCAAGATACGCTCGCAAATTAATAGCTCGCGGTATCCATCGGCAAACGTTGGGTATTTTGGATTTTCAGGTTGCTTACCTGCCTCAACAGCCGCGTAAACTTCCTTGAATAGTTGCTTGGATGTATCCGAGAAACCTTCATTGTGACCTCCTGGGAATGTCATCAACGCTGTTGCTTCTGGATATGCCAATGATGGATCGCGCATTAACACCTGATTCGCTTGATCGCGGTTACCAATCCACATTTCGTTTGGTGACTCTGAGTTAAATGCAAATGTTTTGTTTGATCCGGAGATTTCTAATTTCAATTG
>JAIXRT010000128.1 GCA_027485075.1 Cytophagaceae bacterium | reverse complement strand
TGTTGTCCTCCGATCATGACCGTCGGTTCTTTGAAGCAGCCTTTGTACATCAATACCAAGGAAAATATTATTTCAGCTACTCGACAGGGGATACCCACAACATAGCCTATGCAACCGGAACGAGTCCTTATGGGCCTTTTACCTATCAAGGCGTAATCTTGAAGCCAGTCAAAGGTTGGACCAATCACCATTCAATCGTAGCACAAAATGGGAAATGGTATTTATATTTCCACGATGTGCAATTGTCGGGTAAAACACATTTGCGTAACATCAAAGTGACGGAATTGAAATATCGCGCGGATGGATCAATTGAGCCCATAACAGCTTATTAATTTTTCTCCAGATGAATCAGATAGACCTTTCGTGGATACATTCGATTAAGCAAGTAAGACAGCCCGATGGACATAAGAAATCCTTTGGTCATGTCTTGATTATTGCCGGCAGTCCAGGAAAAGTAGGTGCAGCATTATTATGTGCGCGGGCTGCTTTGCATGCAGGTTGTGGGATGGTAACCGCCATGATTCCTGAGGAGGGCGTTGGCCCTTTATTGGCGCATAGTCCCGAAATCATGTACCGGACAGAATCTGATTTATCCACCATTAACCTAGAACCTTACGACGCCATTGCCTTTGGTCCGGGTTTAGGTTTTTCGATTCAAGTACGCCGTAATTTGGAGTTTCTTTTGCAGCAATATTCAGGTCCTATTGTCTTTGATGCCGATGCTTTGACGCTGTTGGGGTCTTATGAATCCTTAATTTCCCAAGTAAAACCCCATCATATTTTAACGCCGCATCCAGGTGAATTTGCGCGTTTAGGAAGTTTGGAATTTGATAATGCGCAAAGAGAAGAGCAAGCCAAAGAATTTGTATCCAATTATCCTTGCCAATTATTATTGAAAGGGGCACCCACGATTGTGGTGACGGATTCTGGAGAATTATTTACCAATACGACAGGCAACGATGGAATGGCCACCGCCGGATCTGGAGATGTACTGACTGGTATCATTGCCGCTTTATGTGCCCAAGAATATGCACCCGATGTGGCGGTTCGCCTAGGAGCATATATTCATGGCTTATCGGGGGATTTGGCTATACAAAAAAAATCGAAGGCCAGTTTAGTGGCCTCCGATTTAATTGATCATTTGAATGAAATTAGGCTATTAGACTAAGATCGCTTTCGCGTATTCTACGCATTTTTTCACTTCCGTTACGGCATCTGAACCAGCTGGAATGTCATATTCCAATTCGATCGTTGCCGGGAATTTGTATTTATTTTTCTTCATGGCCGTTAATAACTCTTTTAAAGGAGTTTCGCCCGTTCCCCAAACAAGATTCTTAGCTCCGTTTTCTTTCGAGGTACGGTCTTTGATATGCATAGAGGTTATGCGATCTTTTTTTGCTTCGATTAATGCCAATAAACTTGCTGTATTGTGCGGTGCGCCTACAGCGATGTAGTGTCCAGCATCTAAGTTAATGGAGTTATAAGGCGATTGCGCCAAAGCCTCATCATACACAGTGTCTTTTACTTGGGTATGCGTGTGATACCCAAAATAAACGCCGTGTTTTGCTCCTAAATCGCCTAAGCGTTGAGTTTGTTTTGGGTCTGTAGGTAATTCAACCGTCACAGATTTAGCACCTAATACTTTGGCTGAACGCAATGCGTATTCAACCTCAGCATCTGAATTGTTAGGGCTGAAAGCGTTAGGTTTGTATGCGTATACGCTGATTCCAGCCTTATCTAATTTCGCACGCACTTCCTTGAATTTATCCATGGATACCGTTTCACGCCATGCTTTCACATCTTCTTGGTATTTCTTCATCGCCGCACGTTGCTCATCAGTGAGTGTAGGGCGCGGTTGGCCCGGAGTCCAACGCATCTGTACTGGATTTACTGGTTTGCCTGCATACTCTTCAACGGCATCGCCCATTAATTCAGTGGCAGAAATCCCAGATTGCACTAAGTATCCAATGATTTCATCAATGGATCCTGGCATACTGCGGAATGAATACGTGATACAACCGATTTGAACACCACCAAATTTAGAATCTGGTTTCGCTGAGCCAAAGGCAAATGCAGCAGGTTTGGCAAAAAAAAGGCCTAAAGAGGCAAGGGAACCGGCGGCTAAAAATTGCCGACGGGAGTTATTGTAATTCTTTTTCATAGAAAGTGAGGTTTTAAAAATCAATTATAGGAATCCTTTTTCAATTTTATATCCTTTCGGATAAACTTTGCGACGAAAATCTTTAGTAGGTAAGAAGTAAGAACTAAGAGTTTTACTAAATCAAAACACCTCTTATCTCTTACTTCTTACTTCTCAACTCTATTTTAGTACCTGGCTCAAACGAATTCACCACCTCAACCACCTCCGGTTTCCATGTAAAGGTCCATCGATGTGGACTTTCGAAGTAACGAAGCGTGATTTCGATCGATTGATCATCTAAAATTCGAAAGCTTCCAGCGTAATCAAATGGTGCTTTTTTAGCTAAATCTACCCGTGCGGCGCGCAACATGTAGGGACCTACTAAATTAGATTTACCAATACCCCAAGTTCTGAATCCTAACTTAAAGGTATGCTGGGTAGAATCTTTGGTCGTGATGATTAATTCGGCCGCATCTCCCTTGGTTTTGATTTGCATGCGCGCAAAATCAAACTGATTTTTTTCTAAGGTAATAGCTGATTGTAAGCTTTTGAAAGGAATTTCATTTGTAGGCGCATCTAGTTGTCTTGATGCATTAAATTGCTTTAATGCTGCTAATGCTTTTGGGTTTTTGGGAAGCGCTTTGGGCTGAAAAGCAGGTAGTAAATTATTCCAAACTTGGTTTAAATCGTCCGGTAAGTCTTGTGACTCTGAGGTAATTATCAAAACCGCATCTTGTTCTGGCATCATCAAAATATATTGACCAAAGGCTCCATCGCCACGAAATGAGTTATGTCTACTTCGCCAAAATTGGTATCCATAACCTTGAATCCAATCCGCATATTGGCCAGTTGCTCGTTTTTCTGCTGTTGCATCTGGTTCTTGATCGATATGTTTGCTGGTTGCCTCTTCCACCCAAGCGGCAGGAAGTATTTGTTTGCCTTCAAACTTACCTTTGTTTAGATAGAGTAATCCCAGTTTAGCCATGTCTTCTGTTTTGACGCGGATTCCCCAGCCACCCACATTGATGCCTTTTTGATCCGATTCCCAGTCGATGCCGGTGATGTGTAACG
>JAIXRT010000133.1 GCA_027485075.1 Cytophagaceae bacterium | reverse complement strand
TAACAAATTTTACACCTGCTAACTGAGTAATGGATTTGACTTGGGTAGCGGTCAACTGAAAACGATCGCCTTTCGCTTGAACAATTTTTAGATCAGGATCGAAGGTGTTGAAAAGCCCTTTTTGAAACTCCTCTAGGCCATTAAAGACGGATAGAATGAGCACGAGCGCCATCACTTCTACGCCTACACTAATCATGGCAATGCGTGAAATTAAGGAGATAAAGCTCGCCTTACTTTTTGAAAAAAAATACCTTTTTGCAATAAATAAGGAAAAATTCACGGGGTCAACACATTAAAGTTCTTCAGAAGGAATTCCGTCCGATGGAGGAATGACAAGCCCTTCGAATAAGGCTTCGATTTTAGCCGCGTAAGCAGCAGTATCATCTAAATAAAAAGCTAAATGAGGAATGATTCGCGCTTGTTTACGGATTCGAATGGCTAATGCATTGCGAATTGCTTTGTTGCGTACATCCAATTCTTCCATGATTTGGTCGATATCATCTGCTAATAAAAAGCTTAAATAGCAACGGGCAGCTGAGAGATCAGGACTCATTTTCACATCGGTGATGGTGACCATCGCTTTGCCAAAAATCTCCTTAAACTCCTTTTGAAAAATATCACTTAAATCCTTTTGGATTTGTCTCCCAAACTTCTGCTGACGCTTACTTTCCATAATTGCTCCGATTCATTTCTACTCAAAAATCCAACAAATTTCAGAATAATAATTGGAATCACCGTAATTTAGCAAATTCAAAATGTAATTATGTTTCAATTTCTACGATCAAACGCATCGATTACCCTCCTCCTACTCGTGGGTATGTGGACGATTGCGACCTTTGCGTTTGTACAAGCAGATATTTCACCGCTTGGCTGGGAATTGAAAAACTATTTGCTGGGGCAAAAATTAAATGAGGGTTTTCGGATGTATCAAGATATTCGCGATAACTCGGGTCCATTAGCTGCTGGTTTTTTTCAATTAATTGAGTTCTTAAACTTCCCGATCTCCTGGAATGCTTATTGGGCTACCGGCATCATACTCTTTCAAGCAATTGTTTTTCAACGCACCATTAATCGCTATGAATTAATGGGTCCGTTAGGCAACATGCCCTTTTTTATCTACACCTTGTTCCTTCACATTTCCTTAGATTTTTGGGTACCAAGCGCTGCCTTAATTGGGCTGACATTTTTGATTTTGGCATGGCGGGAGATCATCAAGCAACAAAGCACCTTGCAAGTTGACGACCGCGTATTTCTCATCGGCTTATTTATCGGAGCAGCGGGTTTGTGCTACCCTACCTACTATTTATTCATCTTCTGGGGATTCCTGAGCTTATTATTCTATTCTGGTATCAATATTCGTCAAATGCTTTTGGTACTTGTTGGCTTTTTAATCGTCAACGGCATCACAGCACTATTGTACACCTACCATGGTAATTTTTCGTACTTAATTGAAGTATTCCAAAAATCGGCATTCGTTTTTCACACCCCCGCTTGGGCAGATATTCAACGCATTGCATCTACCTATGCGATGGCGATTCTATTGGGTTTTTATGGTCTTTGGACGGTCATTCAGCGTCCGAAAATCAAGTCGAATGGTCAAAAGGCACAGCAAACAAATTTCATTTGGGTCTTCATTAGCTTTTTTGCTGCTTTTACATTGCCAGCGAATAATAGCCACAATTACCTGTTTATCCTGCCAGCCATGGCCTATTTCACGCTCAATTTATTCTTCTTGTTGAAGCGCTATTGGATCCAAGAATTGATCTTGTTTGCGATTTTAGGTAGCGTCTGGTTCAGCTGGCAAACCGAATGGAACAACAGCAGTTACAACCGCATTCAAGCGGGAAAACTACCTATCAAAAATGAACGATTAATGGTGCTGGGACCTCAAATTGACGAATATCAAGCGAATCAAATGGCCGGACCATTTGTCAACTGGGAATTATCAAATGACGTGTTTTCTGAGTTGAATACGTACCGAACGGTGGTCAAGTTGCAACGTTATTTGGAGATGGATTCACCCACCTACATTTATGATCCTGCGGGAAACTTTCCACGCATGCGTTACTACCTACCCTATTTACAGGATAGATACGTAGAAGTTCAAAAGCATTTGTATAAACGGAAGAATTAAACGCAGCCGATTTTATTGACGCGTCCTGCGTGCCGACCGCCCTCAAAATCTGTGTCGATAAACATTTGAAGACAAGCTTTTGCCTCTGCTAAACTGATAAATCGAACAGGTAAACAGATGACATTGGCATCATTATGCTGACGGACTAATTTAGCCACCTCTGTATTCCAAGCTAGTCCTGCCCGGATACCTTGATGCTTATTAGCCGTAATCGCCACGCCATTCGCACTACCACACAATAACAATCCCCAAGAAACCTCTCCAGACTCCACAGCATTTGCAACAGGATGAGCAAAATCAGGATAATCAACAGAATCCGCTGAATAGGTACCACAATCGGTGACAGCGAAACCTTGTTCTTTTAAATAATCAATTAATTGATCTTTGTAGTCAAAACCAGCATGATCACCACCTACGGCAAAGGATTTAGATAAAGTCATAAAAGGAAAGGGTATAAATTTTGACAAAGGTCGTTGTTATCAATTACATTTGCATGCAACAAACAGATAAAATTATGTCAGATAATTGGCAAGAAGACGAAGACCGCATTATAAAAGTATTTGGAGACAAAACCTGGTCTGAAATTAAATCAGAAGAATCCTGGAGGATCTTCAAAATCATGAGTGAATTTGTGCAGGGCATTGATCACTTATCTAAAATTGGGCCATGCGTATCCATTTTCGGATCAGCGAGAACCTCCCCCGAAGACAAATATTACCAGTTGGCCGAACAGATAGCCGCCAAATTAGTCCGTCACGGATACGGTGTCATTACCGGTGGTGGCCCCGGAATCATGGAAGCTGGAAACAAAGGTGCTAAAAGCGAGAATGGTCGATCTGTGGGTTTAAACATCGAATTACCGTTTGAGCAGACGCCCAATCCGTTTATAGATGCCGACAAAAATATGAATTTCGATTTTTTCTTTGTTCGCAAAGTGATGTTTGTCAAATATTCCCAAGGATTCATCATTATGCCTGGGGGATTTGGCACGCTGGACGAAATGTTTGAATCGCTAACCTTGATTCAAACACATAAAATAGGCCGTTTCCCGGTTGTACTCGTAGGGTCAGACTATTGGTCCGGTTTATTAGACTGGATGAAAAAAACGATGGTAGGTCATGGCAACATTCACGCTGAGGACCTAGAACTTTTTGAGGTGGTGGATACGCCTACGGAAGCCGTAAAAATCATTGATGATTTCTATGCGAAATACCTATTAAAACCAAACTTCTAGGATTTCGAGAAGAACTTCAATATGTCATTAAGTGGAAGCGCATTCAGGGTTAGGCTTTTCAATAAGCCTCCCTTGCGCCCTACACGCACACCATATTCCATATCTTTCAGGCCTTCAATTTTATGCGCATCTGGATTAATGGAAACATATACACCTTTGTCCATCGCGGCATACAAATAACGCCAGTCTAAATCCAATCGATAGGGACTTGCATTTAGTTCTATACTAACGCCGTTGGCCTTACAAGCATCCAAAATCTTCATGGTGTCTATGGGATAACCAGCACGTGTCAACAATAATCTTCCGGTTGGATGGCCCAAAATGGACGTAAAGGGATTTTCAATCGCTTTCATTAAACGATCCATCGCCCGGTCTTGATCCATAACCAATTGAGCATGCACGGAAGCCACCACATAATCGAAACTTGCCAAAATTCGTGGATTATAATCCAAACTTCCATCGGGCAAAATATCTGCCTCAATCCCTTTTAAAATCTTAAAATCAGTCCACTGCGCATTCAAGGCATCAATTTCCGCATGCTGGCGCTGTACATCTTCCTCCTTCAAACCACCTGCATAGGCTGCATATTGCGAATGATCTGCAATGCCAAAGTAGGCTAATCCCATCGCCCGACAAGCCTCTGCCATCTCTAAAAGGCTGTTTTTCCCGTCCGAGTACGTGGAATGATTATGCACACAACCTTTCAAATCCGCTAATTCGATGAGATCGCTGGGCGCATGTTTTTCACTCCAAGCAAATTCTTGCAGACCCTCACGCATGGCAGGTACAATGTAAGGTAAACTTTGACTGCTATATACTTCCTCTGCGGATCCGACATTTTTCAATTTAAAAAAATTGACTTGACCGAGGTGTTCGGGGTGTGCCGACCACTGATAGACCATCATGTCAAATTGGGATGCATCCGTAAAATGAATTTCGATCGGGATTAAATGACCCGTAACATGTCCACGCCAGGTGAACGGGGAGGATTGTTGGTGATCCGTCTGAAATCCTTCAATCGCCTCAATCAAAAATTGGCTCCCAAAAATATCATCTGTTTGAGCAACAAAAACCAAGGAACTGACAACTTCACAATCTCTGGCTAATTCACCTGAAACGGCTATTTTGCTAAAATTAGGTGCTAATAAACGCATCAATTCTTCGCTCAGTTTTTCAGCTTTATTGATGCGCATCTTCTTACGATTCTCTTGTAAAAAGAGAATGTAAGTGCAGATATTTTCGGTCACTGACTTCCCAAAGCCTTTTACTTGCTCAAGCTGGCCAGATTCACAAGCGGCTAATAAATCGTCTAATTCGGTAATGCCCAGTTCTTTCCAAACGAGTCCCACTTTTTTGGGGCCCATTCCTTTGACTTTAAGGAGATCTAAAATTCCTGGAGGGCTTTGTTCGATCATCGCCTCTAAATCAGGGCAAGTCCCGCTTTGCGCGATATCGCGCACAATTTGAATGACGACCTTCCCTACGCCTGGAATGGCATATAATTCTTCCTCTGTTAGATTGGCTATTCGACCTGGAAATTTATCAAGTCCACGCGCAGCAAAACTCAAGTTTTTACTCTTGAATTCATTGATGCCGTGTACGTCCCATAATTTGACGAGCAATTCTAATGCGTCAACAATCTGTTCATTCTCCATCTGCAAACAAAGTCATTTGTTGGTTTACCCCCTCAAAACCTTCGTGGGTTAATAACCATTCTTTTCGCCATAATTCACCCGCATAACCCACCATCGACCCGTCTGAACCTATAACCCGGTGACAAGGAATACGAAGTAAAAGTGGATTTTGGCCATTTGCTCTTCCTACAGCCTGCGCGGCGTTCGGTTGGCCGATTAACTGCGCAATTTCTTGATAGCTTCGCGCTTCTCCTGCAGGAATCATGCGCAAGGCTAACCATACTTTTTCTTGAAATTCAGTTCCCAAATGCTTGGCGATTGGACATTCCCATCGATGCTCCGGATTTTGAAAATAAGATTGCAAGTCGGCCTGAATCATTTTTTCCATCTCTGGATTATCGGTATGATTATCCCCTTTAGCCGTCACAAAGCGAAGGCTATGCAGACCAGATTCAGCATATTCGACACGTATCGTGCCGATGGGACTTTCAAAGTAGAGGAAATTCAATAAAATCATGGGGTAAAAATACAATCAAAATCTGTCGAAAATGGTAAATTTCTACTATTAAAAAGTATATTTTTAGCAAAAATTAAATAATTCTGAAATTAGATTCTGTTAACCAAAAATTAAGTTTTAAATTATTTCATTATCAAGCATTTACACGTTTGTCAGCCTATGAATTTTTCATTTAACAACTACGATGCGGAGGGATTTTTCGATGAAATGTTCACTCCTGAGGGTCAAGTCCGCGCAGGTTATTCCCACTTTAAAGATCGCGTTGAGAAGTTAACCAAAGAGGAATTTACAAGACGCCAGCAGTCTGCTGAGCGGGCATTGATGGCAATGGGAATTACCTTTAATGTCTATTCTGAAAACGAGGGAACCGAGCGCATTATGCCTGTGGATATCATTCCGCGTATTGTGGAAGCGCATGAATGGGAGAAAATCGAGAAAGGATTAATTCAGCGCATCACGGCATTGAATTTATTTTTGAATGATATTTATTCGGATCAAAAAATCATCAGGGACGGGATCATTCCCCGAGAGGTTATTGAGTCATCTAAAGACTTTCTTAGGCCGTGTATCGGCATTAAACCAGCTAAAAACATCTACATTCACATTACAGGTACCGATTTAATCCGTGGTGAGGATGGCGAATACATGATTTTGGAGGACAATTTACGTTGCCCTTCTGGCGTGTCTTACATGATGGAAAATCGGGAGTTATTAAAACAAACATTTCCAGAGGTTGTGGCTAAAACACAGATTCGACCGATATCGGATTATCCGCACAAATTACTTGAGATGCTGCGATTTATTAGTGATCGACCGGAGCCGACGGTGGTGGTTTTGACACCAGGAATTTACAATTCAGCTTATTTTGAGCATTCGTATTTGGCCCAACAAATGGGTGTTGAGTTAGTGGATGCCCGTGATTTAGTTGTGCATGAGGGCTATGTTAAAATGCGCACAACGAAAGGGTTTAAAATTGTGGACGTGATTTACCGTCGGATCGATGATACGTTTTTAGATCCTTTGGCATTCAATCCTGATTCTATGATCGGTATTCCAGGAATCTTTGACGTGTATAAAAACGGTAAAGTGGCAATTGCCAATGCTCCCGGCACAGGTGTTGCGGATGATAAGGTAATTTACGCGTATGTTCCTCGGATCATTACATATTATTTGAATGAGGAGCCCATCATCAAAAATGTCAAAACCTATATTTGCAGTGAGCCGGAGGATTTAGCTTATGTATTGGCTAATATTGAAAAGTTGGTTGTCAAAGAAGCCAACGAAGCGGGAGGCTACGGGATGTTGATAGGTCCCAAATCTACCCAAGAAGAACAAGAAAAATTCAAAGAATATATCGTTAAGAATCCGCGTAATTACATCGCGCAACCTACCATTTCCTTGTCACGGGTTCCCTGTTTAATCGATGATCATGCGGAAGGACGGCACGTAGATTTACGACCGTACATCCTGTATGGCGATGGAGTCAAGGTAATGCCGGGCGGATTAACGCGCGTTGCTTTACGCAAGGATTCGTTGGTTGTTAACTCCTCTCAGGGTGGTGGGTCGAAAGATACGTGGGTGTTATATTAGACGCTAGACGCTGGACGCTAGACTTTATAGCTAAGAGGTGAGAAGTAAGAGGTGAGAAGTAAGAGGTAAGAGGTAAGAGGTAAGAGGTGATTCGCCTTGGCAAGCCTTCAAGGCTTGCCAAGGCTTGAGGCGTTTTTCACGCCGATTCTTTCAAGAAAAGCTTAACATTAATCAGGATACTAGACGCGAGGTATCGCGTCTCTACGATTAAGGAATTGCTTTAGCTTGAGGCGTTTTTTGACGCCGATTAAAATTTATAAAGCCCCAAAATTTCCCTAACTTGGCCCATATTCAATAAAGTGCTTATTTTATGGGACTTATTTTCCCCTTGTTCGGAATATTTACATCCTTTATCCTTATTTATTATTTAAGCTCCTTAAATAGATCAAACGGATTTCTAGCTTTATTTTTCTTGAATTGCAATTTGATTGTGTTAGTTTATTATGGACTACACTATACCCACGATCAGTTTTGGGAAGGGGTGTGTTTTGTTCATTGGCTACCACTTTCTTTTTTATTAGGGCCATTTTTATTTTTCTATGTAAAAACGCTGGTTACGGATAAGCATAAGCTAGAAAAATCCGATTTATTACATCTGATTCCAGCTGCATTTATTGTGGTTAATTGCCTCCCATTCACTACGCTTCCTTTTGACGAAAAAGCACGAATAGCACATGAAATAATAAATATTACAAGAAAATATACGCTCAATTTTCAATTTATTTCATTTGAAGTTGTCTTGGTTTCAAGGTTTATCCACTTGATGGCCTATTGTATATTTTCAATCGTTTATTTTAGAATTAATACGAAAAAGACCCTCGCAAAATATGGCAAGTTATCCACCAATCACGCCATGCTGAAACGTTGGATTTATTTACTTTGCTCGATTCAATTCATTATCTCAGCCAATACCATTTTAAATACCTTACATGTTGTAGGCATCTATTTCGATTTTGAAAGCAAAACATATATTAAATTGTTCACGTCTCAATTCTTGTACTTTACCGTTGCTGGAAGCGGATTTTTCCTCCAAAACTTATTCCTCTTTTTGTTTCCCAAAATACTTTATGGAAATGTTTCTTTTGTTCCCCAGAGTGGAAATATTCTCCAAGAGCTGAAATCGAACATTCCGAAAAAAAGAAAGAAGAATGAGGCCGACTTAGAAATTGAAGATGAGTTAAATGCATATATTCAAACGCTTGCTTTTACCAAACATGATTTCTCACTCGCGCAATTAGCTTTTGATTTGAAAATATCGGAAAGAACACTCTCCCATTATTTTAATGTTGAATTAGATTCTTCATTTAGTCAATGGCGTAAGAAAATCCGGATAGACTATGCCATTCAATTGATAAATTCGGGGGAATCCAAAAAAATCACTTTAGAAGCCATCGCAACAAATGTGGGCTTTGCATCAAGATCTAAATTCATCGATGCATTCAAAGACCAAACAGGAATTACACCGTCAGCTTATATCAAGTCAATGGAAAAAGCGTAGCGAAAAGATATAATTTAGCGGCAAGACGCCTTGGCAAACCTTTGTGGATTACTTTAGCTTGAGACTTTTACTAGAAGTAAGTCGCAGTGGCAAACCTTCAAGGATTGCCAAGGCTTGAGGCGTTTTTCACGCCGATTCCTTCAAAATAACTTAATATTAACCAGGATTATCGCGCCTCTACAATTACAATTCTTGATTCCGCAACAAATCCTCCATCGTCTCTCGCTTCCGAATGACGCGAGCAACACCACCATCCACCATTACTTCAGCAGGCAAAAAGCGTGAATTATAATGCGACGCCATCGTAAAACCATACGCACCCGCGTTAGCCATCGCAATGATATCCCCTTCTCTCACTTCATTTAATTGACGTTCATCTTGCTTGCCGTTAAAATCAAATGAGAATGTATCCGTTTCACAGATATAACCTGTTACTCGATATGATTCTTGATGTGAAGAATCTTGGTTAGAAGCATTGAAAATGTAGTGATATGAACCGTACATCATCGGACGAATCAAGTGATTTAAGCCAGTGTTTATGCCAACAAATGTTTTCACAGGATCCCGTTTGATGACATTGGTCTCTGCCAAAAACGTGCCTGACTCACTGACCAAAAACTTGCCTGGTTCTACCCAAAGGCGTAATTGCCGACCGTATTTTTGGCAGAACGTGCGGAAAGCGTTGCTCATGATGAGGCCAACTTCCTGCATGTTTACCCCTGGATCTTCCGGTGAATACGGAACTTTGAATCCGCCACCTAAATCGATGATTTGTAAATCCTTAAAGTCATATGCAAAATCAAACAGCGCAGAAGCGGCCTGCTCAAACGTTTTGCCATCCTTAATATCCGATCCAGTATGCTGGTGCAACCCAATCACCTGCATCTGATACTTCTCCACAATCGCTAAAATCTCAGCTTTTTGATGAATTGAAATACCAAATTTAGACTCGGGATGAGCCGTCATAATTTTCTCATTCCCCCCACCAAAAACATGTGGCTTAATGCGAATTAAACAAGGTTGAGACGAACCGTACGTTGCGCCAAACTTTTCTAAAACTGCCAAATTATCCAAATTCACGAGTGCCCCTTGGGAAACCGCATATTCAATCTCAGAAAAATGTACTCCAGAAGGCGTAAATGTGATATCTTTTCCGGCATATCCAGCGATCAATCCCATCTCCAATTCCTGCGGAGAAACAACATCCATATCTACCCCATTCGCACGCATCAAGCGCAAAATAGACAAATTCGTATTCGCCTTAACCGCGTATTTGATAGTCAAATCAAT
>JAIXRT010000162.1 GCA_027485075.1 Cytophagaceae bacterium | reverse complement strand
GTTACGCCAAAAGACGTGGCTTTGTATATTATTGCTAAATTATCGACTTCGGGTGCGACAGGTTACTTCGTTGAATATGCAGGTGATGTGTTTGAAAGTATGACCATGGAAGGTCGTATGACAGTTTGTAACTTAAGTATTGAGATGGGTGCTCGTGGTGGTATGATTGCACCAGATCAAACGACGTTTGATTATATAGAAGGTCGCGAATTAGCACCGAAAGGTGCAGATTGGGACACGCAATTAGCTTATTGGAAGACCTTGAAAACAGATGCAGGTGCTTCTTTTGATGAGGAAATCACCTTCCAGGCAGCTGATATTGAGCCTATGATTACGTATGGTACTAATCCTGGAATGGGTATGGGTATCTCGAAACATATTCCTAAAGCAACGGATGTCGAAGGTGGTGTCGCAACGTATGCGAAGTCATTGGATTACATGGGATTTGCTGAGGAAGATGCGATGATCGGTAAAAAAGTGGATTATGTGTTTATTGGTTCGTGTACCAATGGTCGAATTGAGGACTTTAGAGCATTTGCGTCGATTGTCAAAGGACGTAAAAAAGCGGATCATGTGACGGCTTGGGTTGTTCCGGGTTCACATATCGTGGAAGCGCAGATTAAAGAAGAAGGTATTTTGGATATTTTGACGGAGGCGGGATTTGTGTTGCGCCAGCCGGGTTGTTCAGCGTGTTTGGCGATGAATGATGATAAGATACCTGCGGGTAAATATGCGGTGAGTACATCGAATCGTAATTTTGAAGGCCGTCAGGGTCCTGGATCTCGTACCTTATTAGCGAGTCCATTAGTAGCTGCTGCAGCGGCAGTAACGGGGGTTGTGACGGATCCAAGACAATTTTTATAAGAATTAATATAGAGCAATATGGCTTACGATAGTTTTAGTGTTTTGACAAGTACGGCGGTTCCCATGCCTATTGAGAATGTGGATACTGACCAAATCATCCCAGCGCGTTTCTTGAAAGCAACGGAGCGTAAGGGCTTTGGTGATAATTTATTTAGAGATTGGCGTTACGATAAAAACGATCAGCCAAAGGCCGATTTTGTTTTAAATAACCCAACCTATTCAGGTAAAATTCTCGTAGGAGGGAAGAACTTTGGTTCTGGATCTTCTCGTGAGCATGCTGCCTGGGCAATTTACGATTACGGTTTCCGTTGCGTAGTTTCCTCATTTTTTGCGGATATTTTCCGTGGAAATGCAATCAACGTAGGAATTTTACCAGTTCAAGTATCTCCTGAGTTTTTACATCAAATTTTCGAAGCGATTGAAAAAGATCCTGAGACTGAATTAGTTGTTGATCTGCCTGCGCAATCAATCACAATTTCTGCAACAGGTGCTTCCGAGTCATTTGCAATCAACGGATACAAGAAGCATAATTTATTGAATGGTTTTGATGACATCGATTATTTACAAGCGATGAAATCTGAAATTGCTGCTTTTGCAGTTAATCGCTAAGCTGATGCGACATATTGAAATCATGGATACCACGCTTCGGGATGGTGAACAAACCAGCGGCGTATCCTTTTCTGCTACCGAAAAACTAACGATTGCTCAATTGCTATTGACTGAATTAAAGGTCGATCGCATTGAGATAGCATCTGCACGTGTATCAGAGGGAGAGTTTCAAGCAGTCAAAAAAATAACCTCTTGGGCTACTACAGCCGGTTTCTTAGATCGCGTCGAAGTCCTAACGTTTGTGGACGGTGGTACTTCCGTACAATGGATGCTAGATGCCGGGGCCAAAGTCATGAATTTGTTGACCAAAGGTTCGTTGAATCATTTGGAGCACCAACTGAAGAAAACGCCTGAGCAACATTTTGCAGAAATCGAGGAGACCATTCGCTTAGCCATTTCCAAAGGATTGACGGTAAATGTATACTTGGAGGATTGGAGTAATGGCATGCGTAATTCAAAAGATTATGTCATTCGTTATTTAGATTTTCTAACGAAATTACCCATTAAACGGGTGTTATTACCCGATACGTTAGGTGTGTTAACACCTTGGGAGACAGCTGATTATATTAAAGAGTTAATGGATCGTTTCCCTCAAACGCATTTTGATTTTCATGCGCACAATGATTATGATTTAGGGACAGCAAATGCTTTGGAAGCTGTGCGTAACGGTGTCCATGGATTGCATTTGACGGTCAATGGGATGGGTGAACGTGCAGGTAATGCGCCTTTAGCTTCTGTGATTGCGGTTTTAAATGATTATCAAAAAGATATAAAGACGTCTGTTTGTGAAAAATCTTTATACTCCGTAAGTAAGTTGGTGGAATCGTTTTCAGGTTTCAGAATCCCAGTAAACAAACCGGTTGTTGGCGAAAACGTATTTACCCAAACAGCTGGGATTCATGCGGATGGAGACAAGAAGAATAATCTATATTTTAATGAATTGATGCCGGAGCGTTTTGGCCGTGCGCGTAAATATGCGTTGGGTAAAACATCTGGAAAAGCAAATATTGAGAATAACTTGTCGGCACTGGGCATTCAGTTGTCTGATCAAGATCTAAAGAAAGTTACCCAGCGTATTATTGAATTGGGTGATCGTAAAGAGGTTGTTACGCAAGATGATTTACCGTATATCATTTCGGATGTATTGGATTCGAATACGATTGAAGAGCGTGTTCAGGTATTGAATTATGTGTTAACACATTCAAAAGATTTACGTCCATCCGTGACCCTTAAGATTTCCGTAGATGGAGAGATTTTTGAGGAGCATGCGCAAGGTGATGGTCAATATGATGCATTTATGCATGCCTTGGCCATAATTTTTGAGAAGAAAGGTCAGAAATTAGCTCAGTTAACGGACTATGCTGTTCGTATTCCACCTGGAGGAGAATCTGATGCCTTGTGTGAGACGATTATTACGTGGTCATTTAAGGGTCGCGAGTTAATTACGCGTGGCTTAGATAGTGACCAAACCGTGTCTGCCATTAAGGCGACACAAAAAATGTTGAATTTGATTTAATTAATATCATGGCAAAAAAACATATCCTAATTGTTCCAGGTGATGGAATTGGACAAGAAGTTACCGAAGTAGGTAAAAAAGTATTAGAAAAAATTGCGGCCAAATTTGGTCATGATTTTACATATGACGAGGCATTAATTGGTCACGTGGCGATTGAGGCGACAGGAGATGCTTTACCAGCGGAGACCTTGGATAAAATGAAAGCGTCTGATGCGGTACTTTTTGGTGCAGTAGGACATCCAAAATATGATAATGATCCATCAGCAAAGGTTCGTCCGGAGCAAGGATTATTGAAGATGCGTAAGGAGTTAGGTTTGTACGCGAATCTACGTCCGATAAAGTTATTTGATGAGTTATTATCTGCTTCAAGCATTAAGCCAGAAATTTTAAAAGGGGCTGATATCTTGTTCTTCCGTGAATTGACGGGTGATATTTATTTCGGTGAGAAAGGTCGTAAAAACAATGGCGATACGGCGTATGATGTGGCAGAATATAGCCGTTATGAGGTAGAGCGTATCGGACGTAAAGCATTTGAAGCTGCGCGTACGCGTAAGAAACATTTAGTTTCAGTAGATAAGGCAAACGTATTGGAGTCTTCGCGTTTATGGCGTGAAGAGATTCAAAAGTTGGCCTTAGAATATCCTGACGTAACGGTTGAATACCAATTTGTGGATGCCACAGCGATGTTGTTAATCAAGGATCCAAAACGTTTTGATGTCGTTGTTACGGCGAACTTATTTGGTGATATTTTAACGGATGAGGCGTCTCAAATTGCTGGATCCATGGGAATGTTAGCTTCCGCATCTATCGGTGATGGAACGGGAGTTTATGAACCTATTCACGGTTCTGCACATGGTATTACAGGAAAAGGTTTAGCTAATCCAATGGCATCTGTCTTGTCGGCAGCGTTATTGTTGGACATTTCATTTGGTATGAAGGCGGAATCTGAGGCCGTAATTAATGCGGTAGATCAAGTGTTGAAGAAAGGTTTCCGTACCGGTGACATTGCGGATGCGTCTACAGATAAATCGATGATCTTAGGTACCCATGCGATTGGAGAAGAAATCTTGAAGTTGATTTAATCTTTAAATTTTATTTCTAATTTTAAGGCTTGCGACATATTTCGCAGGCCTTATTTTTTTGTCTATGCGTATTTTATTCTTCCTGCTTGTTTCATGCAGTGTTTTTGCCCAACAATCCATTCAGGTTACAGATTTGCTAAAAATTAAAACGGTGGGGAAACCTGCGTTTTCGCCGGATGGTAAATCAGTTTTATACACGGTTACCTCGATTGAGGATGACGCAGAGAAAAAGGGAGATTTTGTATATCAAACACATTTATTTGTGGCAGATTTGGCTACTAAAACGAACCGTCCTTTGACAGCTGGAAAGTTTAGTATTTCTAGTCCTTCGTGGAGTTCGGATGGTCGAAGTATTCTTTTCTCACGTGACATGGGGGCTAAGGCACAGGCTTATTTGCTGTCACTTGCAGGTGGTGAGCCGATTGCGGCAACTAATTTTCCATCAGGGGTTCAAAATCCAGTTTGGTCTAAGGCGGGCGATGCCGTGTTTTTTCAATCGTCGATTTCATTAAAGGATTTTTATACAGATACTACGTGGAATAAAGCGAGGAGTCGGCCTTCTTGGACGCTCGAAAAACCGGGAATTGCTACGGCAAATTATGTGCCTCAGGCGAAAGCGAATCCTAATGGGAGTTTAGAGGAGATACGTGCGTATTTAGCACAGAACGAAAAAGATAAAAAAGCCAAAGTCATTAATCGCCTTCAATTTCAAGAGGAGACGACTACTTCAGGTGAAATGATGTTATCGGCACTGTTTATGCAGCCGACTACCCCTGGCGCTAAGCCGATTCAAGTAAATAATCCATTGCACCGCTGGTCCGATTGGGAGCAACTGAATGCGAACGAGTTACTCGTTGTGTTGCCTGCGGATAGTTTAACGCATCCCGACAAAGTTCAGGAGAGTCAAATCGTTACTTATGATCTCCGTACAAAATCGTATAAATCAATTCTAATTAAGCCGGGTTATCGGTATTCTAATTTGACCCTAAGTTCCAAAGGAGACCAGTTGGCCTTCTTCGAAGCCAAATCATCCGGTGTTGCAAATCCGGTCTTGAAGTTATTGAATTTTAGTACGGGCATAATTCAGACGGTGAATTTGGATCGTGTGATTACGCAAGTAAAGTGGTCGGCAGACGATGCCAAATTATTTCTCACACCGCAGGATCATGGTGCTGTTCCGATCGTCGCATATACGATCAGTACGCAGCAGTTTGAAACGCTGACATCGATGGAAGATGGCGTATTGGGTTTTGATTTCAATGGCGTTGATTTTGTGTATGCGAAAACAGGTATTGCTAATCCATCTGAATTGTATGTGCATGCGGGAGGAAAAGAGACTCCATTGACGGAGTTGAATGCGGGCTGGTTGGCCACTAAATCGCTATCCAAGGCTGAAAAACATACGTTTACGAACTCCAAAGGCCAGGTGGTTGATTATTGGGTCATGAAGCCGTTAGGTTATGTGGCAGGTAAAAAATATCCATTGGTTACGGAGATTCATGGAGGTCCTACGGCTATGTGGGGAACGGGTGAGGCGAGTATGTGGCATGAATTTCAGTATTATGCTGCACAAGGCATGGGAATTGTTTATTGCAATCCGCGTGGTAGTGGTGGGTATGGAACGCCGTTTATGGCGAGTAATGTGAAAGATTGGGGTGCTGGTCCGATGGCTGATGTAATGAAAGCGACAGATTTAGCGATTAAAGAAGGATGGGCAGATACGACGCGTTTGGCTGTAACAGGTGGTTCGTATGCGGGTTATTTGGTGACATGGATTGTGGGTCATACGAATCGATTTAAAGTGGCGGCTTCACAACGTGGCGTGTATGAGTTGTCCACGTTTTATGGGGAAGGTAATGCATGGCGTTTAGTGCCCAATTATTTTGGGGGGTATCCGTGGGAAAAAGCGACGCGTGCTATTTTAGATCGTGAATCGCCTTTAACATATGTGGCTAATATCAAAACGCCGTTGATCATTTTCCATGGTGAAAATGACTTACGTACCGGTGTGATTCAAAGTGAGATGTTGTATAAGAGCTTGAAGCAATTGGGCCGTGATGTAGAATATGTGCGCCATCCAGGGGCTTCGCATGAAATTACCCGTGCGGGAAATAACCGTCAGCGGATTGATCAGATGTTACGGACGTGGGAGTTTTTTGCTAGATATTTATAAAAATGCGGAAGCATTTTTATAAATATCTAGTCGCTAGTCATTAGTCGTCAGTTAGGTCAGTCGCTAGTCACTAGTCGCTAGTCGTCAGTGAGGTAAGTGAATAAGGTTTTTCAGTTGATTAAAATCAAATTTGGAAGAGAAGTTATGTATATGATTTTTTTGAAAAGTTTAGATACTTGTAACTGATGACTAGCGACTAACGACTAGGCACTAATGACTGACGACTAGTGACTAGCGACTATTTCTCTTT
>JAIXRT010000048.1 GCA_027485075.1 Cytophagaceae bacterium | reverse complement strand
TATCTGGTCTTTGGCAATGTATTAAAAAACAATACCTATCCCTTATCTGTCTCTGCAGAGCGTGTTTTTCAAGCAACAGCTGTCGCAAAATATGCGGCAAAAATCGGTGCCAAAGCCATTGCACATGGTAGTACCGGGGCCGGAAATGACCAAGTCCGTTTCGATGTGGTCTTCCGTATCCTAGCTCCAGAATGCGAGGTAATCACCCCAATACGCGATTTGCAATTATCCCGTGAAGCTGAAATCGAATACTTGAAATCAAAAGGCGTCGTTCAAGAATGGCATAAGTCCACGTACTCCATCAACAAAGGTCTTTGGGGGACGTCGGTAGGTGGGAAAGAAACCTTGACCTCAGATGGATATTTACCGGAAGAGGCATGGCCAACGCAGTTGACCGAAACGAAGCCAACGAAAACCTCACTGCAATTTGAATATGGTCAATTGGTGGGCATCGACGGAAACACCTTCCCAAGCACGGTAGATGCGATTCGTGAATTGACTGCTCGAGCAGGCGCCTATGCGATCGGTCGGGACATTCACGTGGGCGATACCATTATTGGCATTAAAGGCCGTGTGGGTTTTGAGGCCCCTGCCCCATTGATTATCATCAAAGCACATCATTTATTAGAGAAACATGTGTTGACCAAACACCAATTATACTGGAAGCAGAACATTGGCGATATGTATGGAACCTTGTTACACGAGGGCCAATTCTTGGAGCCAGTGATGCGTAATTTTGAAACATTCTTGGCCGACACGCAAGATAATGTGACGGGAACGGTCCATGTGGTGTTGTCGCCGTATCAATTCCAGGTAACGGGAATTGAGTCGAAATTTGACTTAATGTCATCTGCATTTGGTGCGTATGGCGAAATGAATAAAGCCTGGACGGGCGATGATGTGCGTGGATTCTCGAAAATTGTTTCGAACCAAACCATGATCCACCGGAAAGTTAACGAATCAAACTAATGGCAAAGATCGGAATCGTAGGTGCTGCGGGTTACACGGGAGGTGAATTACTCCGCATATTGGTGAACCACCCGGATGTGGTTTTGGCATGCATTATGTCAAATTCTCAGGCAGGGAAATTGGTTTCAGATGTGCACACCGACTTACTCGGCTCAACGCATGCGCGATTCTGTGATCAGCTATGTCCTGTAGATGTGTTATTTTTATGTTCCGGACACGGCGAATCGAAGAAATTCTTAGCCGCCAACGACGTACCTTGGCATACCAAAATCATCGATTTGAGTACAGATTTCCGAGATGAATCCGAAGGATTTATCTACGGGCTTCCTGAGTTCCAAAAAGATAAAATCCGTACGGCCAACAAAATCGCCAATCCGGGTTGCTTTGCTACCTCGATTGAATTAGCCTTGTTGCCATTAGCCGCTGCGGGATTAATCAAAGCGGCCGTGCATGTTTCAGCGATTACTGGTTCCACAGGTGCAGGTCAGGCATTATCGCCAACGAGTCATTTTTCTTGGAGAAATAACAACGTTAGCATCTATAAAGCCTTCACACATCAGCATTTAACAGAAATAGGCATGGTTTTGGGGTCCGAGCACCCTGCGCCTAAGGTCAACTTCATTCCATATCGCGGCAATTTTACGCGAGGAATTATGGCAAATGTATACACCGATTTTGCAGGTACGCAGGAAGAGGCGATGGAATTATACGAGCACTACTACCGCGATTCACCCTTTGTTTTCGTCAGTTCACAATCGGTAGATGTGAAGCAAGTGGTCAATACGAACAAATGCTTTTTACACCTAGAAGTTCACGAAGGCCAAATTTTAATTAGCTCCGTGATTGATAACCTATTAAAAGGCGCCTCCGGTCAAGCCGTTCAAAACATGAACTTAATGCTCGGCTGGGACGAAACGGCGGGGTTGAGGCTGAAGGCAGCAAACTTTTAAATTAAGACGTCAGACGTTAGACGCTGGACGTTAGAATGTAATACTAGCTACCGTCCACTGACTACTGACTACTGACTACTGACAACTGATTTATGAAACTATTTGACGTATACCCACTCTACCCGATCGAACTTGTGAAAGCACAGGGAAGTACGGTATGGGCAAAAGATGGGAAGGAATATTTGGATTTATATGGAGGTCATGCGGTGATTTCCATCGGGCATTCGCACCCACATTATGTGGCAAAGATGACCGAGCAATTGCGCAACATCGGTTTTTATTCGAACTCCATTATCATCTCGGGGCAAGAAGAATTAGCTGAAAAATTAGGTCGCGTTTCAGGCTACCCAAGCTACCAATTATTCTTATCGAATTCCGGTGCTGAATCGAATGAGAACGCCTTAAAATTGGCCTCATTTCATACAAGACGTAAAAAAGTCGTTGCATTTACCAAAGCATTTCACGGCAGAACTGCGGGAGCGGTGGCAGTCACCGACAACCCAAGTATCGTTGCTCCCATCAATGACACGTCGCATGTAAGCTTCCACCCATTTAATCAAATAGAGGGTTTGGAACAGGTAATTACCGAAGAAACGGCGGCGGTAATTGTGGAAGGCATTCAAGGTGTAGGTGGAATTCAAGTAGCCTCTACCCCATTTTTACAAGCGTTGCGCGCACGATGTGATGAGATAGGCGCTCAGCTAATTCTAGATTCTGTCCAATGTGGTTATGGCCGTTCTGGTCAATTCTTTTCACACCAATTCGCAGGTATTCATCCAGATATGATGACGACAGCGAAAGGTATGGGAAATGGGTTCCCGATCGGTGGTGTATTAATTGCCCCACATATTCAAGCGAGCTATGGCTTATTGGGGACCACTTTTGGTGGAAATCACTTAGCCTGTACAGCGGCGAATGCCGTATTAGATATCATTCAGGAAGAAAAATTAATGGAAAATGCCACCAAACAAGGAGATTACTTGATGAGGGAATTGGCAGGAATTTCAGGATTAAAGGAAGTGCGTGGTCGTGGTTTGATGATCGGTATTGAGCTTGAAGCACCCGTGGGACCCGTGCGCGATGCATTATTGAACACCCATCACATATTTTGTGGATACGCCGGAAAACACACCTTACGGCTTTTGCCAAGTTTAGGTATGGATCAATCGATCGCGGATCGTTTCCTAGAAAGTTTGACAAAGACCTTGAAGGCATAGATTAGTTTAGTTCCGACTTGCTTTTTGAATAGAAATGTGATTATTTTGCGTTTCTTTTGTTCCAGCGAAAATCGGAAAACAGAGAGAGATTAAAACAATTATTTATTCATACCAATGGCATTAATTACAAAAATTAGAGAGAAATCAGGGATTGCAGCAGCGGCTATCGCGATCAGTTTAGTGTTGTTTCTCATAGGAAGTGATATTTTCCAAGGAAAATCATCCTTATTCGGTGGCAGCTCACAGGAGGTTGGCAATATCGCTGGAGAAAGTATTCTCATTCAAGATTTCCAAAAGAAAGTAGAAGAAGCTACCGCTAATTACACGGCTCAAACAGGCAAAGGTCCATCCGAGCAAGAAGCAACGATGATTCGTGACCAAGTTTGGAACCAATACGTTTTGGATATCGCTTATAAAAAAGAATTTGATGCGCTAGGATTAAAGGTTTCTGAAGAAGAATTGATCGATATGGTGCAAGGGAATTACATTCACCCATCAGTGCGCCAGCAATTCACGAATCCGCAAACAGGACAATTTGACAAAACATTCGTGATTCAATTCTTAAAGAACTTGAAGACGATGCCAGTTCAGCAACAACAAGCATGGGCTAATTTTGAGAAATCAATTTCGCAGGATCGTATCCGCGCGAAATATGAAAACTTAATGCGATTGTCTAACTACGTGACGCAAGCAGATGCAGCGAAAGAATACCAAGCACAAACTTCGAAATTTAGTGCACGTTTCGTATATGTTCCTTTCTTCTCTGTTTCAGATTCTACCGTTAAAGTAACAGATGCACAGTTAGAAGATTATTTAGCAAAGCATAAGGA
Organism: Cytophagaceae bacterium; assembly: GCA_027485075.1. GTDB lineage: Bacteria > Bacteroidota > Bacteroidia > Cytophagales > Spirosomataceae > Aquirufa. The sequence goes on along the minus strand of JAIXRT010000048.1, from coordinate 10,538 downwards.
TCAACACAAAGGAACAAACACGCGCTCTATTCAGTATGCGACTTTCCCGGTAATTCCTACGAAGCAAGACACCGCTGAATTCTATAATCAAATCAAGAAATTAGCTAAGGATTTAGCCGTTGCTCCGAATGACTCAGCATTCGCTATGTTAAATTCAGATGTGCGTACTCCTTATTTATTGCCTTACGCAGAAATTCCTGAGGCCGTGAAATCGCAAATGGGAACGTTCCAGGTAGGTGGAATTTATGGTCCTTTCAAAGAGGGCTTAACGTATTCAATCTACAAGTATGGTGGCGTAAAGAAAGATTCTTTATTCACGATGCGTGCGAGTCATATTTTGATTACACCGGCCAACAAGTCTGATTCGGCGAAAGCACAAGCTAGACAACGTGCTGAGGCTATCTTAGCACAAGTTAAAGGTGGCGGAAGTTTTGAGACATTGGCTCAAATGAATGGCATGGATGGCACGGCTCAAAATGGTGGTGACTTAGGTTATTTCAAAAACAATGGATCAATGATCAAATCGTTTGAGAAAGCATTGTTTGGATTTAATGGTACAGGTTTGATGCCGGGTGTTGTCGAGACCGACTTCGGTTTCCATGTGGTAAAAGTGACGGATGCCAAAACAAATACAAGCTATAAGTTGGCAGCCATCAACAAAACGATCGCTCCATCACAAGCTACGTTAGACAAGGTATTCTCGCAAGCAGATGCTTTCGCGAATGCCAATGGCACACAAGCTGCTTTCGAAGTAGCGATGAAGAAAGACAAGAATATCATCATGTTGCGTGCTGACCGTTTATTGGAAAACGCATCTGCAGTAAATAACTTAAGCAATGCACGCGAAATTGTTCGTTGGGCATTTGACGAAAATACAGCCGTAGGTGATGGTTCAAAAAAAGTATTTGAACAAGAAAATCAATACATCGTTGCTTACTTAACTGGCAAAACAGATAAGGATAATGTGACGGTGAATGATTTCCGTGAAGAGTTGACTGCCATGGTTCGTAACCGATTGAAAGGTGAGCAAATTTCAGCCAAGCTTTCAGGTATTAAAGGTTCATTGGAGCAAATCGCTCAGAAATATGGCGCAGGTGCTTTGGTAGAGACCGTTCAAGATTTAACTTTATCTTCGGGTATGTTAAATACGGCGGGTCCAGATGCTATTGCATTAGGCCGCATCGCAGGATTGAAAAATGGAAAACGTAGTTCGGTGTTCGTTGGTGATAATGGCGTATTTATCGCAGAGAAAACAGGTTCGGTGGCAGCACCAGCTTTAGCAGATTATTCGATTTACAAGAATCAAATTCAATCGATGAACCTACAACGTACTTCATTCTACATCAATGAAGCGATTAAAGAAAATGCAAAAATTGAAGACAAGCGATACAAATTCTATTAATATTTCGTTGTAAAAAATAAGGAAAAGCATTCTGCAAGGAATGCTTTTCTTGTTTGAAAGCTAAACATGAAAAGAAACCGTTGGATCTTATGGCTTGGATTGGGAATCGCCCTACTGGTAGCGAGTCCATGGCTACGTTTGCGTTGGGACATCAGTGAGGACAAAAAGTTTACCCTAAGTGAATCCACCCGTACAACGCTAGAGGCTTTAGATGCACCGATTCGCATTGAGGTGTATTTAGGTGGCGACGGCCTTCCTGGCGGCTTTAAGCGACTCGAAAAAGCTACCTTAAGTATCTTGTCTGATATTAAAAGCCAAAGCCCTCAGACCATTGACATCGAGCAAGTCGATATGTATGCAGCATATCCGGATGAGAAGGATCGGGAGCGTAAGATATTCCAGTTGGATTCGTTGGGATTACCGCCAACCAATATTGTCAATAAACAAGATGGGAAGCAAGTACAGCAATTGGCATTCCCGGGATTGGTGATTACGAAAGGAGAACGATCTGTGGGGGTATTGTTGCTGAAAGGTGACCAACTAGCTAATCCGCAAGAAGTATTGAATCAGTCCATTGAGGGATTGGAGTATGAGATCATGCAGGGGATTCAAAGCTTGGCGGAAACGGAGCGCAAGAAGATTGGGTTCTTGATGGATTACAATCATGTTCCGGCTGTGAAGCAGTTAAGTCTGATTTCGGCTTTACGTAAACGCTACGATTTATATCCGGTTGACTTAGGTGCTTCGGCGACCTTGGATGGCTTAGATGCGATTTGCTTGATTCAGCCAGACCGAGTTTTCAGTCCGTCGGATCAGTATAAGATAGACCAATTTTTGGTTAAAGGTGGTAAGGGAATATTCTTTATGGAGGGTGTTCGTACGGATACTATTGCGAATCAGGGTTTGGTGAGCACAGCCGTAGATGTAGGCTTGCAGGCGATGTTTTATCGCTACGGATTACGTTTAAATAGCAATTGGGTGAAAGATGCACAGCTGTCGGGAGCGATTCCGTTAGCGGTAGGCAATTATGGAAATAAGCCGAGTATTGAATTAATGCCTTGGCCTGCCTTTCCTTTATTACGTGGAAATCAAGCTTCATTGATCACCAAGAATTTGGATGCCGTGTATGGTCGGTTTGTATCCAGTATTGATACGGTTGCAGGTGCGATGAAATTAAAAAAGACCCCTTTATTGCAGACGAGTACCTATACGCAAGTCCAGCAGGCCCCAGCGACATTGCCGTTTGCGTCAACAGGAAAGGATTTTGATCCTGCTAAATACAAAGCGGGCGTTCAGGTGGTATCCTATTTGTTAGAAGGTCGGTTTAGCTCGATATTCCAGAATAGACCGTTGCCTAATGATAGTTTGCAACGAAATTTTGTTGGCCAATCAGACCAAGCAGGTGGCTTGATTTTGGTGGCTGATGGGGACATCGCTTTGAATGATATTGATCCGGAAACAAAGGGGCCCATGGCCTTGGGATTTGACCCATTTTCGAAGCATACCTTTGCGAATGTAGACTTTATTTTAAATGGATTTCAGTACTTACTGGATGACCAAAAAGCTTTATTAGCGCGCAGTAAAAATATCCGTCTACGTCCGCTCGATAAGGGTAAGATTCAGGAAGAAAAGGGATTTTGGCAGGGATTAAATATGCTATTACCTATTTTGTTTGGTGGCTTGTTTAGTTTGGCGGTGGTGCTGTATCGCCGGAACAAATACAATCGCTAAAGGGCTTGGCTTTGTAGCTTAATTCTTTTAACTTCGAGGTTTGAAAACGTACGTCATAAATTAACGATAAGCAATGAAATTTCTAGTCGCCTCCAATGTATTATTGAAGCAGATTTCCGCCATTAATGGGGTTGTCGCAAGTAATCCAATCATCCCTATTTTGGAGAACATTTTAGTTGAATTAGAGGGTAATTCCTTGAAACTAACGGCTTCTGACTTACAGACGGTCATGACTACGACGTTGGACGTAGAGGGATTCGAAAATGGATCTATTGCGTTACCAGCGCGTTTGTTATTGGAGACCTTGCGTAGCTTACCGGATCAGCCGGTAACGATTGGCGCGGATCAAGGAACATTTGGCGCGGAGATTTCGACGCAGAATGGACGTTTTAAGTTAAGTGGTGAGAATCCAATTGATTTTCCACGTATCCCAGAGGTTGCAAAGAACCAATCGATTTCATTATCTGCTTTAACGTTGGGTGAGGCCATTGCCAATACCTTATTAGCTGTTTCGAATGATGATATGCGTCCGGCGATGACGGGTGTGTTGATTCAAATGATGGGTGATCACACGAATTTTGTGGCGACGGACGGACATCGTTTGGTACGTTACCGCAGAACGGATATTCGTCCAGAGGCACAGAGCAGCTTGATTTTACCTAAGAAAGCCTTGTCATTGTTGAAGTCGACATTGCCTACGGCAGACACGCAAGTGACGGTGGAATTTAGTTCATCAAACGCCTTCTTTAGCTTTGATAGTTTCCAGTTGATTTGTCGGATTATCGATGAGCGTTTCCCAGAATATGAGAATGCGATTCCAAAAGAGAACAATGAGATTGTGACAATTAATCGTTTAGAATTTTTGAGTTCGGTGAAGCGTATTTCGATTTACTCGAATAAGACAACGCACCAAATTCGTTTGAAGTTAACAGCGAATAGCTTGACATTATCTGCGGAGGATTTAGATTACTCAAATGAGGCAAATGAATCTTTAGCGTGCGAATATGCAGGCAAGGACATGGAAATCGGCTTCAACGCCAAATTAATCTCTGAATTACTCGGCAATTTATCTTCGAAATTTGTAGATATTCGATTAAGTGAGCCAAACAAAGCTGGCTTAATTATCCCATCTGACCAGGATGAGCACGAAGATGTGTTGTTGCTGGTGATGCCAGTCATGTTAAATTCTTACAATTAATTCCTGCGGAATTAATTGTAAGAATTTAACATTCCAGACAATAGACGTTAGACATTAGAATAAATAACCATTAGACAAGCGACTCGTGACTAGCGACTAGCGACTTTTATATGAAAAAAGTATTAAGCATCCTATTCCTTTCCCTTTTAACCCTTCCTGCAATAGCTGCTGAGGGAGATGGTGTTAATTTCTTTGAGGGAACATTTCGCCAGGCGAAAGAGAAGGCAAAGAAAGAGAACAAATTAATCATGTTGGACGCCTACACCACGTGGTGTGGTCCGTGCAAAGTGTTGAAGAATAAAGTATTCCCAAATAAAGAGTTGGGTGATTACATCAATGCGAATTTCGTGTCGATTGGTGTCGACATGGAGGCAGGTGAAGGTCCGGCTTTGGCGAATATGTATCCGATTGAAGGCTACCCAACGATCTTGTTTTTGGATGCGACAGGTAAGGTAAAAAAGAAGATCTTGGGCTTACCTCAAGGTGGAGCGAAGGAGTTGTTAGGGGTGGCGAAGGGAATAAAAAAATAGACACTAGACGTTAGACGTTGGACATTAGCATATCAAAAAGACCCTAGGAAAATCCTCAGGGTCTTTTTTTAGGTATCACATGCTAGGGTCTAGCGTCCAGCGTCTAAAGTCTATTTTACCTCTTTAACTCTACTGGCTTAGACCGCTTGCGCATTTGGATGTTGATAAACTCAACAAACAAGGAGAATGCGATAGAGAAGTATAAATAGCCTTTCGGGATTTGACCAATGCTGTTGCCAAGAATGATTAATTCGGAACCGTGACTAGCTTCAGCGATGAGCATAAAACCAATCATAATTAGGAAAGAAAGGCCAAGAACTTGTAAAGAAGGGTGATCGTTTACAAAGCGGCCAACAGGCCCTGAGAAAGCCATCATAATGACTGCAGAAACTACGACAGCGATGATCATGACCATCATATTGTCGGATAGGCCGATAGCCGTCAAGATGGAATCGATGGAAAACACAAGGTTAATCAATGCGATTTGGGTGACCACTTTGGCAATACTATTCACCGCTTTTCCGGTTGCTCCTATATGCTCCTCCTCCCCTTCTAGCTTCATAAAGATCTCATTTGTGGCTTTATAAAGCAGAAATAAGCCACCAATAAACAAGATAATTCCTTGTCCCGTAGGTGCCGCTTTGAAATAGGTCGTGTCAATGTGCATGAACGGTTTTTGAAGCGAAATCAAAATCGAGATCCCAAAAAGCAAGATCACCCGAAAGACCATGGCGAGTAATAAACCAATATTACGGGCCTGAGATTGACTTTCTTTGGGTAGTCGGGAAGCCGTTATGGAAATGAAAATGATATTATCAATCCCCAAAACGATTTCCAAAAAAGTTAATGTCAGCAAACTGACCAGATTATCTAAACTAAATAGTGATTCCATGTACATTTTTTTTCTAGCGTAAAGATGGTGTGTTTCAGGCAGATAATCAAAAAACAGGCCTCAGAGATAAAAAAAATGAAGTATTTTCAAGCGCCAACTTGCATAAAAAAAATAAAAGACAGATATTTGCAAACCAATTCAACGAAATGGTCCTATAGCTCAGCTGGTTCAGAGCACCTGCCTTACAAGCAGGGGGTCCTAGGTTCGAATCCTAGTGGGACCACTCAAACCACCTCAAACGAGGTGGTTTTTTTATTTTAGGGCAAATTAAGCCTGTGGTTAGCACGAATGAGATTTTTGATCGAGTTGTAGTTTAGTTTAAAACAACTCAAGGAAATTACTTTCCAGATAATTTCTTATATTTCATTATCTTTTCTTTTCCTTACAATTAACTAGATGGAAGTTCACCACCACTCACACAAACCCAAAAAAATTAGCGAATACTTCACTGAGTTCATTATGCTTTTTGCGGCAGTTACGCTTGGTTTTTTTGCTGAAAATTACCGCGAACACCAAATCGAAAAACATCGAGAAATTCAATATTTGAAAAATATTCATCTAGACTTGGAACGTGATATCGCGGAAATAGATCGTATATACCAACGAAATGCAGAATACCAACAGATCGGAAACGAACTTATCCAATTATATGACCGCGGATATCAAACAGACCTTCCCAAATTTTATTATTTAGTCAAATCACTCGCCTTAAGAACCTATTTCCAGCGTTCCAAAAATGGAATCGATCAATTAAAAAATGCCGGTGGCCTTCGCTTAGTAGAAAACGATGAAATCATTAAGCGAATCCAACAAATTGAAATCCGAGTCGCAAATATCGATATGCTACAGGAAAATATTTTTCAAAATTTAATTCACTATAGGCTGAAATTAGGAAATGTTTTAGATGCCTATACCACCTGGGAAATGAATGAAAAACAGTCTCGAGATTACTCGCAAGCAGATTTAAAAAAACATAATTTAAAAAATGCATTTGAGATACCTAAACAAGTACGTCCGCTAAAAAACAATAGCCCAGAAGCTATTAATGAAGTAGTATTTTTAGCCAGTGGAACCTCAAATCTTTCCAGGTATATGAAGGGAAATTTGATTCAGTTAAAAACTGAATGTGCCGAATTGAACAAACTACTTATTGACACATACGGTTCAGAGTTTTAATCACATTAATTGAGTCGACACCTATTTTCACTTGCTCATAATACCTTAAATCAGCCATGCCAATGAGAATCCTATTTGTCCTTCTGTATGTTTCCTCATTGTCCGCTTTTGGCCAAAAATTAAGCACCCTCGAAATAAATGATATAGAAAAATCTGAAATCAAAGGCTCACTTTTGACATTCAGAGAATTCCTCCAAATGCCCAATGATGGCAATTATCCCCAACAAATTGAAACCAACCTGAAATGGTGTGAAAAAACATTTCAAGGATTAGGGTTTAAGACCACAGAGATTGTATCAGCAAAAATACCCCATTTATATGCTGAATTGATTACCGATCCCAAAAAGCCTAATGTCTTGTTTTACCTCCAAATCGACGGCCAACCCGTAGACAAATCAGCTTGGAATCAAAAAGATCCGTTTGACCCCGTGATCAAAAATTCATCCGGAAATGAGGTATCGTGGCAGGAGATTGAAAAAAATATAGACCCCGAATGGAAAATAGTTGCTCGGTCGACATCCGACTCAAAAGGTCCGGCCATGTGTTTAATTTCTGCTTTAAACGCCCTTAAAAAAAGAAATATACTTCCTGAGTACAACGTAAAAGTCATCATGGATTTTCAGGAGGAGTTAAGCTCCCCAACCATTGCAGATTTAGTCAACAAGCATCGTGCACTATTGGCAGCTGACCGCTTGGTGATCATGGATGGAACTAGACATATTTCTGACATCCCTACGATTATGTTTGGTGCGAGAGGAATCGCCACACTAACCCTAACCGTTTTTGGTGCCAAAGAAAATCTCCACAGCGGGCAATATGGCAACTACGCCCCCAACCCAGCATTGAAATTAGCCAAGCTTCTCGCAGGTATGAAAGACGATGATGGTCGCGTGACCATTCCAGGATTTTACGATGGAGTTACGATTACCGAGGCCGACAAAAAATCATTTGCAGAAATACCCGAGAACATCGCGGAAATAAATGCCGAAATCGGTATCGCTGAAGCAGAAAAAGTGGGTGAAACCTATCAAGAAGCCATGCAGTACCCCAGCTTAAACATCCGGGGTTTGCGCGCGTCCAACATTGGAAAACAAGTAACCACAACTATTCCCAATATGGCTATTGCCGAATTAGATTTACGGCTAGTACCCGAAACACCCGGACCGCGGCAAATAAACCTAATCAAAAAATATTTGACACAACACGGCGTCACGTTAATCGATAGCCTACCCACAGATAAACAAAGAGCCCAATTTAAAACCTTGGCCACCCTCCAGCAAAAAGAAGGATCATTACCATTTCGAACTCCCATGGATTCTAAAATCGGGATTTGGTTATCCAAAGCAACCGAAAGAGCAGTGGGTAAATTTTTAAAAGTCCGTGCCACCGGTGGATCTCAACCCATGGCCTCCTTCATTGAAACCCTTCAAGTACCCGCCGTTTCACTAAGGATCCCTAATCCGTACAACAACATCCACGCAGCGAACGAGAACATCAAAATCAAAAACTACGAGGAAGGCATTAAAATGTGTATCGCGCTCTTAACCCAGAAAGCAGATTAATGCATGCGTGTTAACCGACAAATCGCATCAGCCAACCTGAAATAATGCCGGCGTAAGTTCCTACAACATGGCTTAAAACGGCCAATAAAACTCCCACCGGAGCCAAGGAAGGATGAAAAGCTGCAGCTACAGCAGGCGCAGTAGCTACGCCACCGATATTGGCCTGGCTTCCGACTGCCACAAAAAAGAAAGGAGCTTTGATGATTTTGGCAGCTACAAACATGGAAAGGATATGTATCAGCATCCAGACGATAGCGACGGCAAGTAATCCTACATTAGCACCGATATTGAATAAATCTAATCGCATACCAATCGTCATGATGAGAAAATAAATAAAGAGCGTAGCAAAATCAGTGCTCCCTACCTTTTCCATTTTTCTAACAGAGGTAAATGACAATATGATACCTATCGTTGTCGCCAACAGAATTAGCCACAAGAATTGGGAAGAAAAAGGTTCTAAACCATTCGCCATGAGCCAGTCCCGGTGAGGCGCGAATAAATTTGATATAAAACCACTTCCAGCATGCGCTATAGCGGTACCCCCAAAGCCAACGCCCAAAATGAAAGACAAGTCTTTTAAATCGGCAGGCCTATCTTTTGTTTCTTTATATTTCAAGATACTCTTCTTGACATCCTCGATTAACGTTGCATCCGCACCCAGCCACGTATCAATTTTTGAAGAAACACCAGCTCCGTAAAACAAGAGCGCTGTCCATACATTCGCCACCAAGGCATCTATCACCAGAATGATGACAAACAGTTCCTCAGAACATCCATAAATCTCTTTTAAGGCCAGTTGGCTACTGCTACCTCCAATCCACGAACCGGTAATAGTCACCAAACCCTTCCAATAGCCTCCCTCCTGGGCTGCCAAATGAAAAGTCTCTGAAAATAATGATACGGCATATAAGGCAATGGGACCACCGATAATGATTCCTAACGTACCCGTAAAAAAAATGATCAGGGCTTTATTTCCCAGCCCCAAAATAGCCTTCAAATTTGCAGTTGACAATAATAAAATCAGGGATGCGGGAAGCAAGTATTTGGTTGCGAAACCATATAACCCAGAGTTTTCACCTTGGATAATATGATAGCTATTGAGAAAGCCTGGGATCAAATAACAAAACAATAAGGGCGGAACGATGCCATATAATTTTTTCCAAAATGCATGATTGGATTCTGTACTATAAAATAGTCCAGTCAATAGGATTAAAAATAAACCCGCAATGATGGCATCATTTTCGATTTGGAAAAAATTCATTTAATCTTATTTAAATTACTTCAACTACATACCAAAAATATGCCAACGAGCCGCCTTGGAATTGACCATTTTATCACCATCATGGGCGACGTCGGGCACCACAGCAATTTGATGGATTTTCTTTTTGGGTGAGTAAAGTTGAATGTATTCGTAATAAAATTGACCGCGCTCTAAACGAAAACGACCTTGCATATTTCCTTCGCACGTCTTGTCCAAACTACTATCATTCATATTGACATCTTTTTCACCGAGAATATACGTTATGTCTCGCTTCAAAAATTGTTGCTTTATCTTGTCAACACCTACGATTGAAGCATAGGGATTTAGCTTTTCCATTCCACGCGGGTAATCATTGAAACTGCTACACCCTGCGGTATCTGGTTTTACAAATGCAACTCCTTTATCTGTTTGTACAGGTCTGCGATCATCCAAATACAAATAAGTAGATGGATTCATGACGATGAAATTGAATGTATAGCCAGATAACCTATTGGGTAAAGGTGTCATACCTACATAGCGAGAAACAAACTGCCCACCTGCCGAATGACCAATGATGGTAATTTTCTTCAGACTTGGGAAAAGCTTTTTATTACATGCTCGGGCGATCAACGAATCCACTAAGCTAAAACTGCTGAATGTCTCATCCATCTTACGTTTTCCACTTGATACCGATTCATCTCCTATGCGCCAATTATTCTTTACCCAAAACAAATGCGATGCATCATGCTTGTGGTCCTCTAAATCTTTTTCTGAATTAAATTGGGGGGAAATAAATAAGGTTTCATT
>JAIXRT010000150.1 GCA_027485075.1 Cytophagaceae bacterium | reverse complement strand
ATTTCAAGCCTGAAATATCAGTTCCTTCCCAAGCAGCGAATGGATCTAATAATTGTAAACGATCTGAGGTAGGTGAAACTTTAACCTGCACACCAGAACCGTCAGCTGCCGGAGCTTGATATCCCGCATCTTCTGCAGCAAATCCTAATTTTGGCAATTCATCTCCTGATGGAGCATCCAATTTAACATGTTCTCCTTTTTCGTTTGTCAACGTATCCGTTAATGGATTGAATGTTAAATCACCTGCAATCGCTAATGCTGTAACCATTTCTGGTGAAGCCACGAATGCAAATGTGTTTGGATTGCCATCCGCACGTTTCGCGAAATTTCTATTAAAAGAGTGAACGATGGTGTTTTTCTCACCTTTTTCAGCTCCTGGACGAGCCCACTGACCGATACATGGTCCACATGCATTCGAGAATACAGTTGCTCCAATCGTATTGAAAGTATCAATAAAACCGTCACGCTCAATTGTATAACGTACTAATTCAGAACCAGGTGTGATCGTGAATTGTGCTTTAGTTTTTAATCCTTTGGCAGCCACTTGCTTCGCTAAAGAAGCAGCACGTGCGATATCTTCGTAAGACGAGTTGGTACATGAACCGATTAGGCCAACTTCCACTTTCGTAGGCCAACCGTTTTTCTCAGCCATTTCTTTCATTTTAGAAATTGGCGTAGCCAAATCTGGTGTGAAAGGACCATTCAAATGTGGTTCTAATGTATCTAAATCGATTTCGATTACTTGATCAAAGTATTTTTCAGGGTTTGCGTAAACCTCAGGATCAGCTGTTAAATGCTCGCGTACTTGATCTGCCATGGCAGCTACATCCGCACGACCCGTTGACTGCAAATAACGCGCCATCGAATCATCATATCCAAAAGTAGATGTGGTTGCGCCGATTTCAGCACCCATGTTACAGATGGTACCTTTACCCGTACAAGACATAGACGTTGCGCCTTCTCCGAAGTATTCAACCACACATCCCGTACCACCTTTAACGGTTAAAATGCCAGCCACCTTTAAGATTACATCTTTTGGAGCTGTCCAACCGTTTAATTTACCTGTTAATTTAACACCGATTAACTTAGGGAATTTCAACTCCCAAGCTAAACCCGCCATGACATCACATGCATCTGCTCCACCCACGCCAATTGCGATCATACCCAAACCACCTGCATTTACTGTATGTGAATCCGTACCGATCATCATTCCACCTGGGAACGCATAATTCTCCAAAACTACTTGGTGAATAATACCTGCACCTGGCTTCCAGAAACCAATACCGTATTTGTCAGAAACCGATGACAAGAAATCGTAAACTTCTTTATTTTTATCTACTGCAACAGCTAAATCCGTTTTTGAAGCAATTTTGGCTTCAATTAAGTGATCGCAATGTACTGTTGACGGAACTGCTACTTGTGGCCGACCAGCCTGCATAAATTGCAATAAAGCCATTTGAGCAGTCGCATCTTGCATAGCAACGCGATCTGGAGCAAAATCTACATAGGAATTACCACGTTCATGTGCTGTAGAAGGAGTTCCTTCCCAAAGATGGCTGTATAAGATTTTTTCAGTTAACGTAAGCGGCTTTCCCGTTAAAGCGCGTGCCGCAGCAATGCGAGCAGGCATTTTATCGTAAACAGCTTTAATCATTTCAATGTCAAAGGCCATGTTAATAGTTTTTATATAAGAAATTGCTCGCAAAATTAATAGTTTCAAAGCAAAATTGCCAATTTTGACTACCTGATTTGCTTAGTTTTATTTTTTATTAGAATATTTATCTTTTTTCGGATTTTCTCCCGCGCTGCATTTGAATCAATATGCTTTCAGATGGATACGAAGCATTATTTAGCTACTTAATTTATACTTCCCTCTCGCCTTTTTAGGTCATCTTTAGATTTTTCATACAAGTAATTCACACAGTTGAATGGCTAGTAGTCATTCAAAATATAATTTTAGCGTTTTTTTTTAGTGCTTTCGCTCGAATTGTGTACAAATACATTTTAAGGTTCTATATTTGAAATCTTTTCTAAAATTCAACTTGTAAATTATATCTAATGGCAAAAAATTTGGTCATTGTTGAGTCCCCTGCTAAAGCAAAAACGATAGAAGGTTATTTGGGTAAAGATTTCATCGTCAAATCTTCCTTCGGTCATGTGCGGGATTTACCTACCAAAGGTGATAAAGCCATCGATATCGAACACGATTTTCATCCGACATACGTAGTATCTCCTGATAAAACGAAAGTAATTTCAGAGTTAAAAAGTTTAGCTAAATCATCTGACGAAGTTTGGTTAGCAACGGACGACGACCGTGAGGGAGAAGCCATTTCTTGGCACTTAAAAGAAGCGTTGAATTTAAAAGACAATACAAAACGAATTGTTTTTCGTGAAATCACGAAAACCGCGATCCTAAAAGCAATTGAGCAACCACGCGAAATTGACATGGATTTAGTGAATGCCCAACAAGCACGTCGAATTATGGACCGTTTAATTGGGTTTGAATTATCACCCGTTTTATGGTCTAAAGTTCAAAAAGGACTATCTGCAGGTCGAGTTCAATCAGTTGCTGTCCGCTTGATCGTTGACCGTGAGCGGGAAATTGAAAAGCACGAAGCAGCTGCAACATTTAAAGTAGCGGCATTATTTGACCTACCAGGTAAAAAAGTATTAAAAGCGGAGCTTTCTAAGGCATTTGCTACGGAAGGTGAAGCGTTAGAATTCCTTAAAAAGTGTGTCGGCGCTCAATTCTCTATTAAGAATTTAGAGACAAAACCTGCTAAAAAAACACCGGCTCCACCGTTTACCACATCAACGCTCCAACAAGAAGCCTCACGTAAGTTGGGCTACGCAGTAGCGACAACAATGTCTATTGCACAGAAACTATATGAATCGGGTCGAATCTCGTACATGCGTACGGACTCAACCATGCTATCTCAGGAGGCGCGCGATAAAGCCAAAGTAGCGATTGAAAACGCTTATGGCGAAAAGTTTCATCATGCCAGACAGTTTAAAACTAAATCTGATAGTGCACAAGAGGCTCACGAGGCTATACGGCCAACAGATTTCGCGTTAAGTACCTTAGGTGGAGATTCTCGGGAACGTAAATTGTATGAGTTAATTTGGAAGCGCGCAATTGCTTCACAAATGGCTGATGCACTTTTAGAACGTACAACCGCACAAATTGAAATCTCAACGGCATCTGAAATTTTGGTGGCGCAAGGAGAAGTTATCGCTTTTGAAGGTTTCTTGAAGGCTTATTTAGAAGGGAAAGACGATGAAGATGATGAGGAAAACAAAGATATGTTGCCTCCATTGGCTATTGGTCAAGTATTAGCCTTAGATGAGTTAAAGGCACAAGAGCGATTCACGCGTCCTGCACCTCGTTATACAGAAGCGAGTTTAGTAAAGGCTTTGGAAGAAAAAGGTATCGGCCGACCGTCTACCTACGCTCCTACTATTTCGACTATTATTAAACGTGCCTATGTTGAAAAAGAAGATCGCGCTGGACGTGAGCGTTCTTTTCAAACATGGACCTTAAAGGATGATGAGATATCCGGTGTCAATGCAACGGAGATTGTGGGTACTGAAAAAGCCAAGCTTTTTCCAACGCACATCGGTACGTTGGTTACTGATTTTCTAGTAGAGAATTTCCAGGATGTTGTCGATTTTACATTTACAGCTGAAATGGAAGATGAATTCGACAATATTGCCAAAGGTAAATTACCTTGGGTGAAACTGATGAAGGATTTCTATGGTTCGTTTCACAAAACAATTGAAGATAGTAAATCCATTTCCCGTAGTTCCGTAGGCGGTGGCCGCGAATTAGGCGTGGATCCAGAAACAGGTAAAAAAATATCTGTTCGTTTAGGGAAGTTTGGCCCATTCGTCCAATTGGGTGAATCTGGTGAAGAAGATAAACCCGTTTTTGCCAACCTAGCTAAGAGTCAATCGATAGCCACATTAAGTTTAGAACAAGCCATTGCGTTGTTGGCCCGACCAAAACTACCTCGTGAAATTGGAATCTTAGAGGACAAACCCGTGGTCATTGGTGCTGGTAAATTAGGACCTTATATTAAGTTTGATGGTAAGTTTATCAGTCTTCCTGAGCCTAATGATCCATTTACGATCGAGTTAGACCAAGCTGTTTTGGTGATGAAAGCCGCACAAGTTGCCGCTGAATCTGCCGGTTTAGGTTATTTTGAAGATCAATTAATTGAAACAGGAAAAGGTCGTTTTGGACCTTATGTAAAACATAATGGGAAATATGTCTCTTTAGGAAAGACAGATAATTTAACTTCTTTAACTCAGGAACGTGCGATTGAATTGATTTTGGCTAAACGTAATGCGGAAGCCAATAAATTCATCAAAGAATTCCCTGAAAATGCGGCAATTAAGGTGGTTAATGGTATGTATGGACCTTATATTCAAATAGGGAAGCGCAATGTGAAAATTCCTAAAGACCAAGATCCAGCTTCCTTAACGCTTGAAGATTGCATTGCCTTAGGTGATGCAGCCCCTGCTCCTAAAAAGACGACTAGAAAAAAATAAGTAGCTATGAGCCAGATTATTGATGGTAAAATGGTTGCCGAATCCATGAAATCGGCCATTTCAGAAGAAGTTAACGCGTTAGTATCAGCTGGAAAACGTCCTCCACATTTAGTAGCGATTTTAGTGGGTGATAACGGAGCATCAGAAACCTACGTGGCAAACAAAGTAAAGTCATGTGGTGAATTGGGTTTTGCATCTACCCTATTGCGATTTGATCCGACAATCACGGAAGCAGAATTATTAAAGGCTGTTCAGGAAGTAAATGATAATCCTGACATGGATGGCCTAATTGTTCAGTTGCCTTTACCTAATCATATTAATCCAGATCGTGTCATGGAAACAATCCATCCGTCCAAAGATGTCGATGGTTTTCATCCGATAAACATCGGTCGAATGGCTAAAGGTTTACCAGCCTATATTTCGGCTACTCCTCAAGGAGTGTTGGATTTATTGGCCTATTACAATATTGAAACTGCAGGTAAACACTGTGTGGTGGTTGGCCGTAGCCAAATCGTCGGTTTACCTATGTCCATCCTCATGCAGCGTAATCATCCGCAAGGAAACTGTACCGTAACGTTAACGCATTCACGGACGCCTAATTTGGAGGAGATGTGCCAACAAGCTGATATATTGATTGCGGCATTAGGTAAGCCAGAGTTTATCACCGCTGCGCATGTTAAGCCAGGTGCCGTGGTTATTGACGTAGGTTTGACGCGCGTAGAAGACGCGAGTAAAAAATCAGGCTTTGCTTTAAAAGGTGATGTAGACTTTGACTCCGTTTTCCCAATCTGTTCTTTTCTGACACCTGTACCTAAAGGCGTGGGTCCGATGACGATCGTTTCTCTTATGAAAAACACGCTCCTAGCTGCAAAAGGTGTAATTTATCCGAAAAACTAAGACTGATATAAATACCGATGGAAAACTCCCAATGGGAGTTTTTTGTCGTATTGGTCATTCAGGTACAATTCACCAGATTCCGCAGTGGATGGGACATTAAATATTCCATTGACCAGATTTTCTACCACGAGTGTAGAGAAACCTAACGAATATACGTTTGTGAGTAAAATATGCTCTTTGGGATCTAAAATCTCTTTAACTGAGCGCAATAAATCATCTATTTGCTCTTCTAATACCCACTTTTCTCCATCTGGACCTCGACCATAAGCGGGTGGATCTAATAAGACACCTTGGTAAAAATTGCCTCTGCGAGCTTCTCGTTTGACAAATTTTAAGGCATCTTCTGCCATCCAACGAATCGAATCAAGCTTAGAAACCTCCATATTTTCACGAGCCCATGACAAAACGGGTTTAACCGAATCTACGTGCGTTACATCCGCACCCATTTGTCGGCATACCAAACTAGCACCTCCCGTATACGCGAATAGATTCAAAAACTTGGGTTTCGGAGTCTTCAGCAATGGGATATTGTTGGCTAAGAATTCCCAATTTGATGCTTGCTCAGGAAATAAGCCTACATGCTTGAAGGATGAAAGACTTATCTTGAAATTTAAATTAAGATTTTTAGATGTATAGGGAATAAACCATTTGTCGGGTACTCCTTTTTTGATATCCCAAACGCCTCGTTCCGTACTTCCCTTTTCCTTTTTGAAATGTGCATTTGCTTTTACTGCCCAGAATTCTTCCGACAAAGATTTTGTCCAAAGTGCCTGTGGCTCAGGTCGTCGCACACAAAATTCGCCAAACTGCTCAAGCTTTTCAAAATTACCCGAATCAATTAACTCATAACTTTTACCCCAAAATTCGGGTGTTTCGATCGCAATAGCAGCTTGTTTGTTTTCCAAAATTTAGGGATTGAATTGAATCTTGTTGATAAAAAATACGTCTCTTTTTCCATCTTCAATATTATTGATGGATTGTGTTCCATGGGCAATGAAATAAGGACCATACCAGTAATTTAAATCTACTTTGGATGATCTCCGAACACGGTCTGCCTCATTTTCTGTGTCGATCTGTATGATTCGCTCTTGTTCTACGGTTCCAGACTGACTGATTATTTTGCTGATGATTTGGTTATTCTTACTATATGAGAGGGTGACTTGGTCGCCAACAACCGATGTTTTAATTTTCTGCGTTAACTTATCTTCTTTGGTGTCATTCAATGGAATGGAATGATCCCAAAGTACATGTCCATTTTCATCCAATTCAGCTACGATTGCATGTGTATACACCCAGCCATCAAACTGCTGATTATTGCCATAAAAATTGTAGCCTCGATATCCCCACGGACTGTAGTAACTCGAAAATGGAGAGTATAAACCATAGTATCCATATCCCCAGCGGTACGGATTATATATCATGCTCCAGGGTGAATAGAAATTGTTAAAAGCTCCCATATTCAACATTCCTGGTCCATAAAGGCCCATGTTATTGTATTTGTAGTCTGGGTAAAAAGATTCTGCCACAACAATGTAGTGATCACCTTTTCGAATGACTTCATGCATTAATAAGCGGTAATCCAAACGTAGTTCTTCACCTTTGGCTGCTTTCTCCTTGATTTTTTTCGCCTGCCGCTCTTGTTGTTTAGGGCTTAAGAATTCAAAGAAATTGGTGAATTTAGTGAAGGATTGAAAATTAGTGTGCTGCAATTCCCCATCGATGAATGACTGAAAATAGAAACCCTGTGAACTAGGTCCTTTAGATGAGCCGATGGTGTTTTTGTGACCGTAAGTGCCAACAACGATTTGCAATGAATCATTCATTTGACTTAGTTTTCCATTCATCATGGCAAATTCCTCGGTTGGCTTCATTTGAACCGATCCCAACAAATTCCCATCTTCATCAAATGAACGAATCAACAATTGATAATCTTTTGCTTTTTTACCTACTGAATACGTTACGTTTACTTGTTGGAACGCTGTATCCAAATCCATAGATTGAATTTCAGCTTCACCCTTAACAACGGACGGAAGAATCCGTGTTTTCTTTTCGTTCAGATTGGTAAATAGAATGACGGCTTGACTATTTACGACACCGCCGATGAATAAAGAGGCATTGAATGCTTTAAAATTGGATATTTCAATTCGGTCAACGGATATAATTTGGAATTTTTCAATTTTCCCGTTTAACGTATTGACGCGAAAAATGATGTAGGAATTACTTTTGAATCGGCTGAAAAGTAAGAATAAGTTTTTGCCATCGTAACTGTGCGTGACATAATCTTGTGAAGCTTCCACGGCCGCATTTGCCGACCACGTTTGCTCTAGATTCGTATTTAATTTTCGGATGTTAAAATCTTGACTGTTTAATTGACTGAGGAGTACCACCCCCTGTTCCCCGATAGGAATTGTAAAATTATCAACATTGCTGTTTAATTGGGGAATTTCAATTCGCTGAGCCAAACTTAATTGGCCACAAAGCATCAATAAAAGCAAGATCAACCTTTTCATAATTTATTCGGCTAGGCTTAAGATAATGTCAAATTCTGCTTTTAAAACAGGCGTAACGGATAAACGCGATTGTTTAATTAACGCCAAATTACTTAATCGTTCATCCGATTTCATGGCTTTTAACGTAACCGTCTTAGCCAATTTTTTGATCGGTATTAACTCGACAACTACCCACCGTGGGTCCTCTGTGGTCGGGTCTTGGTAAAACTCTTTTGAAATTTCAGCCAAACCAACAACCTCCATACCTTCATTTGAGTGATAAAAAAACACCCAATCTCCCTTTTGCATTGCTTTCAGGTTATTGCGCGCCTGGTAATTACGCACGCCATCCCAAACAGATTTCCCTTCTTTAACGAAATCATCCCAAGAATATTTGAATGGTTCTGATTTAACTAACCAATAATTCATGTTTATGGGAATTTAGGGAATTTCGAAAAATCAGGTTTGCGTTTTTCCAAAAACTCATTTTTACCTTCTTTGGCTTCATCGGATAAATAATACAATAACGTCGCATTTCCAGCTAATTCTTGAATACCTGCCTGACCATCCAATTCAGCATTGAAGGCTGATTTTAACATGCGGAGTGCTAATGGACTCTTTTCTAATATTTTCTCACACCAAGCTACGGTGGTGTTTTCTAACTCCTCTAATGGGACAACTTTATTAACCAATCCCATTTGCAAGGCATCTTGTGCATCATATTGATCGCATAGAAACCAAATTTCACGGGCCTTTTTTTGCCCTACTACACGAGCTAAATACGAAGCTCCAAATCCACCATCAAATGAACCTACATTAGGTCCTGTTTGACCGAAACGGGCATTTTCAGCAGCAATAGATAGATCACAAATCACGTGCAATACATGTCCACCACCGATAGCCCAACCAGCCACCATAGCTACAACGGGTTTAGGAATGGTTCGAATTTGACGTTGTAAATCAAGCACATTTAAACGAGGTACATAATCTTCACCTACATATCCCCCATCCCCACGTACACTCTGATCTCCACCCGAACAAAAGGCCTTTCCGCCTTCACCTGTTAATATAATCACTCCCACTGAGGTATCTTGTCTAGCAAGTTCCATGGCCTCCGACATCTCTTGAACAGTCAATGGTGTAAAGGCATTGTGCTTGTGTGGACGGTTGATGGAAATTTTAGCTATCCCGCCGTATTGCTGGAATAAAATTTCTTTGTACTCTTTAATTGGTTTCCACGGAAAATTAGAAATCATCATGTTTGGTTGTTTCTTCGTTGTATGTTACATCCCACGTGTGGTCTGCGAGTAAAATCACTTTGGCTAAATAGCGGCTATATTTAAAGGAACGGCCCCATTCGTGCGGGGCAACTAATGAAAGTAAATCACTTCCATCCTCCTTTTCATACATGTAGTATGTTTCGCTAATGATGGGTTCGAAACCCATGGCGGCATCGTAAATGCGCTCTGAAATTTCTTTTCGATCTGCAATCATTTTGGCCTGCTTAGCCAAAATCTCCATTTGCTCGTACAGTTGATTCATTTGTCGGTCCGTCTGCTGACGCATCGCCAAGATGGATCTTCCTTTGGTTTTGCCTGTGTCTTCCGGTTTAATGACCGCGCCACCAGCTGTGTGTGCGTAGGGCAATAGGCCCGGATTTTGGGCAACTTTATCAGGATTGATTGGATTTACAAATGGATCTTCGCTCATGTACACAAGGTTAAAATGATTAACCTTTATTTAACTCACGAAATTAGAGAATGTTTGGCTATTTTTGGAATGATTTATTGATTTATGCTTCTTTTCTCCCCGCATGCTCCTGATTACCCTACGCCTGCTTCTGATTTCGAAAGACAGGTGTTTGACTTTTGTCAAAAGTGGAAAGATGGAGTAACTCATTTTGAGTTCATGACTTCTGGATCAACCGGATTACCTAAATCTATCCTGATTCCAAGAGAAGCTATGATTGCATCTGCCCGTTTGACGGGTGATTGGCTTCATTTACATCCCAACGATGTAGCTTTACTTTGCCTGCCTGTTCATTACATCGCCGGAGCCATGGTACTCGTGCGAGCACTTGAGTTAGATTTATCGCTCGT
>JAIXRT010000269.1 GCA_027485075.1 Cytophagaceae bacterium | reverse complement strand
ATAAAGCGCGAACAGCAAAATGCCAATGATATGAATCCACCAGGCTGTTTGCTCAATAAGGTGCAGATTTTCTTGTGGCAACCAAGACTTCAGGTGTTTTGAAATGATGAATGATTGCCCAGCATCTGCCGCGTTCATGACGTAAAGTGCTGACATGAGTACCAATTCAATGATCAAAATAAGCATGGCATCTTTAATTGGAAATCCATTTAATTCGCGATGACTTGCTGCGCTTAGGCGCTTTACTTGATGACTTAAGCGACGGGCGATAAATACGACACATGCCACGACTACGCCGCCAGCGAGGATTTCAAAAAAATTAATAATGATTGGGTAAAAACTTCCCAGAAATGGGGCAAAAATTCGGTGTGTTCCGAATAGGCCATCGACGATAATTTCCAGGATTTCAACATTAATCAAGACAAATCCAAGGTAAATTACTAGGTGCATAATGCCCACAAAAGGCTTCTCAAACATCTTTTTTTGCCCAAATGCAAGCAATAGAACACGTTTCCAGCGCTCGCTTGAATTCGTTACAAAAACGGGCTTTGCGAGATGAATGGTTTTTGCAATTTTGCTAAATCGCTGAGCTATGAAATAGCCCATGATTACGAGTAAGGCGGCAAAGCTAATTTGATTCATGTTGATGAGTTTGGTGGTAACCGCTGACGAAATCTAATGCCCCAGCTGCGTTACCAAATCCGTTCCGAAACTAGCGCAAATTTGCGAGAGAAAAAAATCAACTAGGTGATAAATTTTATCCATTCCGATACTAAAAATCTCCTACTTATAAAAGACTCAAACAAGTTAAAAAGTATTTGTACCGTAACGCTGCCGAGGTTTACGACCCCGCAACAGCGTTTACCTTAATTCTTTTTTAAGAAAGCGGCCCGTTTCGCTGCCTTTCAACTTAGCAATTTGCTCAGGAGTTCCCGACCCTACTAATTGGCCACCCGCATTTCCACCTTCGGGGCCCATATCAATGACATAATCAGACACCTTAACTACATCTAAATTATGCTCAATGATCAATACGGTATTTCCTTTGTCCACCAACTTCTGTAATACATCTAACAGCAATTTGACATCTTGAAAATGCAGTCCGGTGGTAGGCTCATCTAGTACGTATAAAGTCTTACCCGTATCTTTCTTAGATAATTCCTCTGCCAATTTCACCCGTTGGGCTTCTCCACCTGACAACGTAGTGGCATGCTGGCCCAAGGTAATATACCCCAACCCAACCTCAGCTAAAGTCTGCACCCGCCGATGAATCCGCGGTTGGTTTTCAAAAAATACCAACGCCTGTTCTACAGTCATGTCTAACACATCCGATATGGATTTACCTTTAAATCGGACTTCCAATGTTTCGCGATTGAATCGCTTCCCTTTACATGTCTCACATTCCACCAGTACATCCGGCAAAAACTCCATTTCAATCTTCTTGCGACCCGCTCCTTCACAACTTTCACAACGGCCACCTTTTACATTAAAACTAAATCTACCCGCCTTATAGCCCCGAATTTTCGACTCCGGTAATTCACAATATAAGGCCCGAATGTCTGTATACATATTCGTATAAGTCGCCGGGTTGGATCGCGGGGTGCGACCGATGGGCGACTGGTCTACTTCAATGATCTTATCAATATGTTCCAGACCCGTCATGGACTTAAATGGCATCGCATCCCGTTTTGTCCGATCAAAATGCTGCTTTAATTTCAACACTAACGTATCATGAATCAGGGTTGATTTTCCCGAACCAGAAACCCCAGTTACGGAAATGAATTTCCCCAAAGGCAATGTAATCGAAACATTTTTTAAGTTGTTTCCTGTGGCGCCTTTCAACTCGATTTGATGACCATTTCCAGATCGACGAGCCTTGGGTACGTCAATCGATAATTCTCCATTTAAATACTGAGCCGTAGGTGTGCCTAATTTGATGAAATCTGCCGGTTTTCCGAAGCCGACTACATGACCGCCATGTCGGCCGGCACCCGGACCAATATCCAGAATATAGTCAGACTCCAGCATCATATCCTTATCGTGCTCTACTACCAAAACCGAATTTCCTAAATCACGCAAATCCTTCAACGCCTGGATCAATTTCTCATTATCCCGCTGATGTAGACCAATAGACGGTTCGTCCATGATGTATAAAACGCCCACTAATTGTGTACCTATTTGGGTAGCTAAACGAATCCGCTGCGACTCGCCTCCCGACAACGTCTTCATCGGTCGATCAAGCGTCAAATAAGTCAACCCAATTTGCGTCAAAAATCCAACGCGCTTGCGAATCTCCTTCAATACCTCCGTACCAATCTGCCGCTGACGATCAGAAATTCGCAACTCAAGTCCCTCCAACCATTGCTCTAATTCAAGAACGTCCATTTGGGCTAACTCCCCAATGTGCTTACCATCTATTTTAAAATGAAGCGCCTCCTTTTTTTTTTTTTTTTCTCCACAATCAGGACATGTCTTAATCACCAAAAAATCCTTCAACCAATCCTGCGTCTTCTCTGATCCACTCTCTTGCTGACGTTTTAAGAAATTAATAATTCCATCATATTTCGTACTCCATTCCGTCCCCACATATTTTTTTGATGGAACCGGCACTGGCTCATCCGTCCCATACAGCATCATTTCCACTGCCTCTAAAGGGAATTTTTCAATGGGTGTAGATAAACCCACTTGAAAAGGCTTTAACAAAACTTCTAGTTGCTTAAAAATCCACAACTCTCGGTACTCGCCTATCGGCGCAATAGCTCCACGAACAATACTCAATTTGCGATCAGGTATGACAGAATCCTCTGTAATTTCCTCGATCACTCCCAAGCCATTGCAGCAAGGACAAGCGCCATATGGACTATTGAATGAAAACGTATTAGGAGCAGGTTCATCATAGGACAAACCAGTCTCTGGGTCCATTAATGTTTGTGAAAAATAATGCACATGTGAAGCACCGTCTAGTACATAAACCTGACCTTTCCCCACCTGCATCGCTGTCTGTAAACTTTGCGATAAACGTACCCGTTCATCATCTGTCACGACTAAGCGATCGATTACCACCTCAATATCATGTACTTTAAATCGATCCAATTGCATCTTGGGTTCGATATCAAGAATCTCGCCATCTACGCGAACCTTCGTATAGCCCCATTTGGCAATCTGGACAAAAAGCTCGCGGTAATGTCCCTTACGTCCTTTGATCACGGGCGCTAGTAAAACAATCTTAGATCCGTCAAACTGCGTAGTCAGGGTGGCAATGATTTGGTCAACAGATTGTTTGACCATTTTTTGGCCACTCAAATATGAAAATGCCTCCGAACCTCGCGCATACAACAAGCGCAAAAAATCATAAATTTCTGTCGTCGTACCCACCGTCGAACGTGGATTTTTCGATGTCGTTTTTTGCTCAATCGAAATTACAGGTGATAATCCTTCAATTTTATCCACGTCCGGACGCTCCATATTTCCCAAAAAGGACCGGGCATAGGCTGAAAAACTTTCCATATACCGCCGCTGACCTTCGGCATAAATCGTATCAAATGCCAAGGAAGATTTTCCCGAACCTGAGATTCCCGTTACGACCACCAGCTGGTTGCGCGGAATGGATACATCAATATTTTTTAAATTGTGCTCACGCGCACCCAAAACCTCAATATGTGAAAAACCCGTTAAATCCATTCCTGATCCTAAAATTGAATTCACTAAAGTACAAAAAAAGAGGCTGCCCTTTTCGGGGCAGCCTCAAGAAAATATGAATTAATCTTAATTCAATAATTCATCAAATGTTAAGCTAACATAGTACATGCTTCCAACCAATGGGTTTGCCCATCCTGTTTGGTAAAGCTTGCCACCTAAGTTTGTTCCACCTACCTTTAAGATAGACTTCATACTAGTCAATTTCTTACTAACCTGCATATCTAAGGTATGGAACGCTGGAATTAAGCTTAATTGCTGCTGATTCAAGACCTGATTAACAATCGATGACTGCCAAACAAATTTCTCTTGATATCTCCATACTGCACTTACTCCCCAGCCTGAACCGCCAATGTTACGGTTAGAAAGTGATACGTTTGTGCGGTAGTTAGGTGTGTTGAACGCTAATTGGAAATTAGGTAGTCCACCAGTATCTTTCAACTCATTGTATGAAACGTTCGTTCCTGCCATCCAGTTATTACCTAATTGATAATCTAAGCTAACTCCCCAACCTTGTGTAACAACCTCACTTTCAACATTTGAAGGGAAAGAGAAGATCTTGTTTCCAAGTACAGTAGGATCTTGATGCTGTGAAGGCAACTGAACTACTACTTGTCCTGCTGAGAAATTAGTGAAGTTTGAACGATACGCATAAACATCAGCTAACAAACGGTCACCTAAGAAACCTTTGTAACCTACTTCCATTGTACGAACTTGCTCTGGCTTCCACGGCTTAGCTGTATAAGCAACTGGCTTTCCTGCAAGTACGGATGGCAAAGTAAACGAGTTACCCGATAACTTGTAACGATCTTGAACAACTGCCAAACCTCCTAACAAACGAGCAGATGGAGTAAGCAAGTTGATGTACTGATCTTGTGTCGTTGGGATACGGAAACCAGTCTGATACGACACACGGAAATTTGAACGTCCTTCTGTAAATACTCCTGAGAAACGTGGGCTAAATTGACCGTCGAAATTCTCATTCTTGTCATAACGCAATGAAGCGGATAACTTTAATTTATCAGAAATTAGTTTCTTAGCAAACTGCGCATAAGCACCGTATTCTGAGATTGTAAATTCATCTCCATTATCTTGCAATGCAAATAAAGTACCCTCTGAATTCAACGCATAACGACGGAAGTTAGCCCCTACGATAACCTCAAGCTTATTACCAAGCTTCTCAGTCAAATTGTACATACCCTCTAAGTGATACAAAGCTGATTTATCCGTAAACTTCGCACCCGCAGGCAAAGCCTTCTCCTTAATTGCAGCCACCGCTGTATTGAATGCTGGTGTTCCTGGAACCAAGCGGTTATTGTCAGCAATCGCGCGTGCATTAGCATGGTATGCTGGGAATAAAGCTTGTGTACTTGCAATAGCAGAGCCAATAGCCGTATTTGGATTACCTGTTGTCGCAAGCGTTGTTTGCAACACAGTACCAAAGTTCTGTAAAGCAGCACCTGCAAATGCACCAAAGTATTCTGGATACCAAGCCGTCGAAGGCTTAGCTGCTTCGTTAACTAAAGCACCTAATGTTCCTGTTGCATAGGCATCACCTGAATTCTCTTGTGTTGTATAGGCACGTAAGAAGAAATTAGATCCCTTTAACTCTGCCTTGTACTGACCCATCGAGAAGTTCTTAATCGAGTAACGATCTGCTCCAGTGTATAAGGTAGTTCCTTGACCATACGATCCTTGCATGATTAACTCAACTTTATCATTGAATCGGTAATGCAACGCAGCATTAAATTTAATGTTACGATTTGTATAAGATGCTAAATCAGCTTCTTTATATCCTTCACGCGAAACAAAAACACTTGGTGCAATGTAGCCTAAAATAGCTGTTGGCGATAATGCTCCACCTGTTGCACGCGAGATTTGATTGATTCCTGCAGTCAATGGGTGATTAGGTACGCCTAAAAGCGGAGTTAGAGATGACAACATATTCACATTGGTCTCATCACCAAACATACTTACACCGTTGTAACCAACATTAGTACGGTGATTTCCATTCCCCAATCCACGGCCATTCAATAAACTCTGATCTCTGTAGTCTGTTGACTCCCAGTCTTCAGCGCTCAACATATTAAAGTTGACCTTATAAGCCCATTTATTATTAATAGCTTTCGCATAACGGAATGAAATGTCTCCGTATGGAGTAGTCGCTTGCGCACGATTTGAAGCAGTCATTGCACCTGCTTTTACCTGAGCACTTAAGCCCTGATATAAAAATGGAGATTTTGAATTCATCAAAATGATACCGTTCAAGGCATTTGGACCATATAAAGCAGAAGCCGCCCCTGGCAATACCTCAACACCTTCTAAATCCAATTCAGAAATACCTACGATATTACCTACTGAAAAGTTCAAACCCGGTGCCTGATTGTCCATACCGTCGATCAACTGTACTACGCGAACGTTACCATTTCCATTAAATCCACGCATGTTGATCGATGAAAACGAAACGGATTGCGTACTTACCTCTATCCCTTTTAGATTGCGTAAAGCATCATAAAAAGAAGCAGCGGGAGTCTCACGAATCGAACGAATGTCCATTTTTTCGATGGAAACAGGCGATTGCATCACAGACTCCTCAACACGAGAAGCAGATACAACAACATCTTGTCCCATTAATGCTTGTTCTTTCAAACTGATTTTGATATCAGTCTTATTTCCTGTTACTGCGATTTCCTGACGCTCATAACCCACCATCGAAACTAATAAAGTAAACGGAGCTGGAGTTGAAGTTGTCAAAGAGAAGTTTCCATTGGCGTCAGAAATAGTTCCAATCACCTTGCCTTTTACCGAGATACTTACCCCGATTAATGGCTCTTTTGAACCCTGATCAGTAACCTTTCCACCTACCTTCGTCTGCGCAACCGCTCCGAAAGCAAAAAGGAAAAGCACCATACATAGGGGCATCGCTGAAGTAAAAAGTTTTTTCATAATGTCTAATTTTGTTGAAACAATTGAGCGTAGGGTTTCTACACTAGCACAAATCTAGAAAGATTTAATAAAACGCCCAATGATTGAACTTAAAAAATTACTAGTTTTTCAAACTATATTTTTATTTAAGTGGTTATTTATGATAAAATCACACAACCGTTCCCATAATTTTACGTTTATGGGATTGAAATCTTAGTACCTTTGCACGTTTTAATAGCATTTCATGCGCAACCTAAATAAAATATTAGCCCTTGTGGCCTTGATTAGCTTGAGTATGGCGTGCACAAGACCCACGCCAGCTAGACTAAAAGTTCGCTGGAGTGAAAGTCCAAAACCTGAGGAAGTTGATTATACCTTAGAAAGCAATTGGGCTTCGTTGCCTTCGCGATTTGATGCTGCAGATTTACTCCCTAAAAAGTCTTCGCTAGTAGATGAACAAGGTACTGCACCAGCTGATGTCTTTTTTATTCATCCGACCATCTTAACCTATGCGCCCAAAAATGAATATCAATGGAACGCCTCGGTACAAGACACTTACCTCAATAGGCTCGTTGATAGCACCTCGATACTTAACCAAGCGAGTATTTTTAATGCTGCGGGAAGAGTTTATGCACCTCGATACCGCCAAGCACACTATTTTGCCTTCGTAACTGACTTCAAAGAGGACAAAGCTGCTGCATTGGATCTAGCCTATTCGGACGTTAAAAAGGCTTTCGAATATTACCTGGCGCACTATAATGCAGGAAGACCGATAATCATCGCAGGACATAGTCAAGGTACGGTTCACGCAACCCGCTTAATGAAGGAGTTTTTCGATGGAAAGGCCTTACAAAAACAATTGGTCGCCGCATACATCATTGGAATCGCAACACCCAAAAATACATTTACATCCATTCCCCCTTGCCAGACGCCACGTCAAACAGGCTGTTTCATCGCTTGGACTACGTTTTTACAAGGCTATTTACCCCCTTGGCATCCAGGAGAGCCCACAGATCTGGTTTCAACTAACCCACTCACATGGACTTTAGATGAAAATTTTGCCCCCAAAGAACTCAATCCCGGAGGCGTTTCGTACGGGTTTAAATGGGTACGTCATTTTGCTGATGCCCAAAACCATCTAGGAATTTTATGGACAAATACACCTTATGTTTTTGGCCGAAGCTTTGTCAAAATTGAAAATTGGCATCAAGCCGATCTTAATCTTTTTTACGCACCCATTCGCACGAATGCGAAGGAACGTGTCACCGAATTTTTAGGCAAATAATCTATGCAAGAGCATTTTCTAATCATTATGGCTGGGGGTATTGGAACCCGATTTTGGCCCATCAGCCGCAGCTCAAATCCCAAACAATTTCATGACGTTCTTGGCGTAGGCAAAACAATGCTCCAGCAAACCGCTGAGCGCTTTGCTGGGATAATTCCGCAAGAGAATATTTATGTCGTGACCTCAGAAGAATTTGCGGGTTTAGTGCAAGAACAATTGCCCTATTTAAAATCTGACCAAATTTTACAGGAACCACAACGCCGGAATACCGCTCCATGTATCGCATATGCTGCTTATAAAATTGGCAAAATACATCCCAACGCCACTTTAATCGTAGCACCAGCGGATCATGTAATTTTAAAAGAAGAAACATTTCGAAGTAAAATTTCCCAAGCTATAGAAACTGCACAAGGAAATTCCCTTGTCACGCTAGGCATACTACCTACCCGACCAGATACAGGATATGGCTATATTCAGTTTCAAGCGGGTGATGCCGTTGCCAAAACAGTGAAAACTTTTACGGAAAAGCCGCACCTTGAACTAGCGGAAGCATTTTTAGAGAGTGGGGATTACGTGTGGAATGCGGGAATTTTTGTGTTTACGGTCCCAACTTTCAAACGCGAATTAGAAAAAAATCTATCCCGCTTAGCTGAACAATTTGACGAAGGCGAATCTACTTTTTATACACCTGAGGAAAGTGATTTTATCCGTAAAGTATATGCCGTTTGTAAAAGCATCTCAATCGACAATGGCATCATGGAGAAAGCACAAGATGTTAAAGTAATCCTCGCAGATATCGGTTGGTCCGACCTAGGCACCTGGAAATCCATGTATGAAATACATGCGAAAGACGAAAATCAAAATGTGATCACAGGAAATGTGTTAACCTACGATTCGCAAAACTGCATCATTCGTACCCCTTCATCTAAATTAGTCGTGATCCAAGGCCTACATAATTTTATTGTCGCCGAGCATGACAATGCGCTCATGATTTGTCCTAAAGACCAAGAACAGGAAGTGAAAAAATTTGTTGAGGCTGCGACCCAATTAGACGTGCGATTCTCTTAAGTGTTCGCTATATCAATCAGACTTTGAAAGTCAGCAATGGTTTGAATTTCAGCCGGAACTTTACGGTCAGGTTGTAATACGAGGTATCCGGTGACCATGATTTGGGTATCCGGCATATCTTGTACCATTTTAGCCATGTAGGCGTCAATTTCATCCGCACTTGGTTCAGTCGTAAATACACTAAAAATGTATTCTGGCTTGTGGATAGAATAGGCCAATAATAACTCATCGTAAGGCAATGATTGTCCTAAATAGACTACAGAATGCTTTCTGGCGCGGAAAAGATAGTTGGCAAATAACAAACCCGTCTCATGCAATTCCCCTTCAGGCAGATACAACAAAACGCGTTTGGCATTTGGCTTTAAACTCAAATCTTGTTGGTCAATCGCTGCAATCAATTTCTGACGAATCAAATGACTAATGAAGTGCTCTTGCGCAGGCCCTACAGAACCAGAAAGCCACAACGTGCCTAGGCGACGCATAAACGGATAAATCACCTCCAGCATATAATATTCGAAGCCGTGTGCATTAACGATGTTATGCGTTAATTGCTGAAAACGAGCTTCATCCAAATCCATCATGGCAAGCGTTAGCGCCTGCATGTGATCTACGTGATTGAATTTTGTTTCTGAGAGATGTAAAATATGTGACACCATTTCAGCGTCACTCATTTTAGCAATTTCAGAGATTTTAAATCCACCTTTTTCCTGAAGAAGTGCGATGTTGAGGACTAACTTAAGTTCCTCATCCCCATAATGACGAATATTTGTATCTGTACGCTCTGGCTTTAGAATACCATAGCGCTGCTCCCAAATACGTAATGTATGGGCTTTAATTCCACTGATATTCTCTAAATCTTTAATTGAAAAAACGTTCATAGCCATGGGGTCTGTTATGGAAACACACCAAGAAGCAAATTGTTATAAATTAATTTGCATAAATATCCAATGGCCTAAAAAGAATAGGAATTGAAGCGCAGCGATGAGACGAAATAAACTTGATTTTGCTGGTAAATCAGCCGTAATGTACACCCAATGAAAGAAAAAACTGGCCAACCACCAGGCACCAAAATTTTGAAGTGGTACTTGATTATTTTGCCATTGCCAAAAATCAAAGTTCATGGCAACGGGTTCAATCAATAAATCTAGTGCTGTCATTAACCCAGCACCTAAGGCCGCCCGACCAAACTTTCCACCTAAATTCCATTCTTCAACCACCGCACTCGTCACCATCACTAAAAGCACCCAATTGACCCCGATGGTAATAGGAACATCCAACACTTTAAATCCAAGTGTAGGCCCGTAGGCATACACGCCAAAAATTTTACCTGTATGAACTCCCGCAACCTCAAGCATCCATGCTGCCACCGCAATTGCACCTAGCAAAATATACGCCTGAAAACTTGGCTTTGGAAAAAACCAAACGCAAATAAAGCCTGTAAACCATAAGGTTAAGGGCACTAAGGAAATAAATGTAGCCGATACAGCTGGCACATGCATCCCCAGCAAACCCGCTGCGTACAAAACAATCAAAAAACGCTTTAAAAAAACTGGATTCATAATTCAGTATAAATTTTACCAACCTACCGGCTTTTGTATTTCTATTCCATCTATCCCAAGTAGCTGAACGGGAAACTGACATTCAATCAACTTTTCCTTGGAAATCAATTGACTTGACCTCGCTTCCTCCGATAAACTGTCATTTATTCGGTTAGGCGGAAAAAGCATGACTACCGACTTTTCGGCATATGTCTCATTCACAGCTTCCACACAAGGCGCAAAATCACTATCACCTGAAACAACGAAAGCTATATCATAAGCATCTAAATGGGCATCCATTAGTAAGTGAGTGGCTAAATTAACATCGGTCAATTTTTCCGAATGGGTCACCCACGTATGCTTACATGCGTAGCATTCAAGCGTCTTTGTATGATAAGAGCCAAAGATTAAATCTACCCCAGAGGAAGCAAGAGCACGAAAATAAACATCTTGCCTAGCCTCTTTAACCACATCGTGGAGTAAGCGAGAGGTAAAGAACTTAACGGCTACCAATTCTTGATTAGGATCCAAAAAACGGCCCATCAATTTCTTAACATCCAACCACTTGCAAAACTTCAATCCAGCATCCACCAATCCAAAATAAAGATTGGATCCATCTATATACGCAATCACACGCTGTTTGACTTTCTCCATCATCAAAAATAAAAAAAAGTCCCGGCATCTAAACCAGGACTTTAAAAATAAACGGGCGGATGATGGGACTCGAACCCACGACCAAGCGCACCACACACGCCTACTCTAACCAACTGAGCTACAACCGCCATTTAGGACTGCAAAAATACGGAAAGCTTCCAACATTGCAAACCTTAGCACAAAAAAAGCGGGAGAATTTTCATGCTCCCGCCTAAACAAATTATTTCTGAGCGGCGATGTAACGCGCCTCCGCTTTATTCCAATCTACTACACTCCAAAAAGCATCGATGTAATCTGGACGCTTGTTTTGGAACTTCAAATAATATGCATGCTCCCAAACATCTAATCCAATAACTGGGAAACCTTTCACATCTGCGACATCCATCAAAGGATTATCTTGATTTGGTGTGGAAGAAACAGCAATAGATCCATCCTTTTGCGCAACTAACCACGCCCAGCCTGAACCAAAACGTGTAATTCCTGCCTTCTTAAATTCTTCTTTAAACGCATCAAATGATCCAAACTTGGCATCAATCGCTTCAGCTAATGTACCTACAGGTGAACCGCCTCCATTGGGCGATAAAATATTCCAGAATAAATCATGATTGTAATGACCACCGCCATTATTTCGTACCGCAGGTGCCAATGTGGACATCGAAGCAAACAATTCTTCTAATGTTTTTCCTTCTAAAGGCGTGTCTTTAACCGCGGCATTTAAATTGGTAACATACGCATTGTGATGACGGTCATGGTGGATTTCCATTGTCAATGCGTCAAAATGAGGTTCTAATGCATTATTTGCATAAGGTAAAGGTGCTAATTCAAAAGCCATATCGATATGATTTAGTGTGACAATTTTTAAAACGATTCTACTGATAAATTTGTTCGAAAGCTTAGCGCTTTCGCGAAAAAAATTCTTTTAATAACAATTCCGATTCCGTTGCCAAGATACCGCCAACAACCTCCGTCTTTGGATGCAATACCTTAGTTCCAATGGCCTGAAATCCACGTTTATCCTCTGAAGCCCCAAAAACCAAGCGGCCCAATTGCGACCAATACAACGCTCCTGCGCACATGAGGCAAGGTTCCAAGGTCACATACAACGTACAATCCTTCAGGTATTTCCCCCCAATCGTCTGCGCCGCAGAGGTGATGGCTAACATTTCTGCATGTGCCGTCACGTCCGTCAAGATCTCTGTTTGATTGTATGCTTTCGCTACAATTTTTCCTTGGCACACCACGATCGCCCCTACCGGAATTTCATCCTCCTCCAAAGCCCTTTCGGCTTGTCGGAGTGCTAATCCCATAAAATAGGCATCTTCATTCAACATACACTAAGCTGGCATTTGAATGACACGATTACGCAAATAAAAATCTACTAGTACCATAGCAGCCATGGCTTCTACAATCGGCACGGCACGTGGCACAACACAAGGATCGTGTCTTCCTTTACCAGAAACCGTGATTTTTTCACCTTTTTCATTGACGCTATCTTGATCCTGCATGATGGTTGCGACCGGCTTAAATCCAACCCGGAAATAAATAGGTTCGCCATTCGAAATTCCTCCCTGGATACCTCCCGAGTGATTCGTTAGCGTTCGCAAAGACCCATCTGCCTGTTTTTCGATGATATCATTATGCTGAGATCCGCGCAATGCAACCCCATCAAATCCACTTCCATATTCAAACCCTTTCACCGCATTAATACTCAACATAGCTTTCCCGAGCTCTGCATGTAACTTATCAAACACAGGCTCGCCCAAACCTACCGGGCAACCGGTAATATACGCTGAAACAACACCTCCTACTGAATCACCTTCCTTGCGGATTTGATCAATGTAAGTGAACATTTTTTCAGCCAATTGAGTATCTGGACAACGAACAGCATTCGTTTCAGCTACACGTAAATCCAATTCTTCAACAGGTGTTTCTAGCTTTAATGTTCCTACTTGAGAAACATACGCCGTGATGCGTACGCCCAATTGATTTAATACTAGTTTGGCCAAAGCTCCTGCCGCCACACGTGCAACCGTTTCGCGGGCCGAAGAACGTCCTCCGCCGCGGTAATCACGCAAACCATATTTGGCAAAATAGGTGTAATCCGCATGAGAGGGACGAAATTGATCCGAAATATGTGAATAATCTTTAGACCGTTGGTCCCCATTCCAAACGAGCATGGCGATCGGAGTCCCTGTCGTTTTCCCTTCAAAAACACCTGAAAGTACCTCAACCGAATCAGCCTCTTTGCGCTGTGTTGTAATACGCGATTGCCCTGGCTTTCTGCGATCCAACTCAGATTGAATAAACTCTAAGTCAAAATCGATCCCTGCCGGACAACCTTGAACGATTACACCTACAGCTGCTCCGTGTGATTCACCAAAGGTGCTAATCTGAAATATTTTCCCGTATATACTCCCCATGTTTCCTTATTTTTTTGCTTTCTCAAATAGAAATAGCAATGTTATCATCAGCAAAAGAATCACAAAATTAACCAATTGTCTCCAATTGATCCATCTATTCCAAAGAACCGATAAAGAATCTTTCATTTCAATCTGATTGTAAATACCTCCAGACTCATCTTCCGTATGCAAAAAGCGGTCAATGGGCTGCCCTTTGACAATCAAAACAATCGGAGATTTTAACGTATCAAAGCGCTCCTTATCTGTGTTAAAATAGATCCATTTGAAATACTTTCCCAGCGAAATCTGTCCCGGTTGTTCAGGAACTATTTTAAATACATCGGTTTTTTGACCAATCATTCGATCCCGCATAGGTGCGACTGAACGTTCAGTAGAAACTTGTGAAAATTCAACAAAATAATCTGATTCAACCTCCTTTGAATCCCAAAGAATACTATTCCCGTCACCGATGATACTTACTTGATATTGAATCGGCTGACCCGTTTTCAACACATTTTGAGGCAAGACTTCGGCCAACTTAAAACTACCGACAGGTACTTTTCCAGCCAATGGATGGATAGGTAATGATTTCGGGGTAATAGTAAATGGAGAAGATTTAAAGTATACATTACGTATTTGCCGTTCCAGTCCTTTCCCGGGACTAACTTGCTTGACGCGAAAATTCAAGGATGGGATGCGAATTACATGATTATCCAACGAGAAATAACTAGCCTGAAAGAATCGATATTCGGTATATTTTTTTCCACGGAATTGTACTTTCAACACACGTTCAGACTGTAATCCAAAATTTTCTTCCCAACAATTTCGAGGCCTCATTTGCTGAATCAGCTCTGGGATTTGCAAATCATTCCGATCAAAAACTAACTCAGTTGCATTATTTTCAGGAACATAAAATGACATTTTTAAGGTAAATCCTTGGCCCACAAACGGAGTACGTAAGTTCGTACTAACCAAGAAAAATGCCCCATTGGTGTTGGTCAACGTTCCTTCTGGGATAACTAGTTCTTCCGACTCCTTGGACTCGTCGGCAGTACCTTCCGTCACTTGAACCGTAAATGAATCCCATGGAATCATTTGCCCATTTACTTGAACCTCGAGCGATGGAATAGTGAAACTCCCCGTTCCATTCGGCTGATAATATTGCGAAAAAGTTTGCGTCTGGACGACTTGTCCATTTTGAAAAAGTGAGGATTTGCTCCGACTAACACCCAATTTCTTAAAGTTGGCAATCTCCGGAAACTGATAAACAGGTGGCTGATCTGAAACAGGTAATGTAAAATAGATCACTAAATACTCACTCGTGGTGATTGATTTGCTACCTACTTGAACGGATAAACCTTCACGCGTCTGAGCTCCAGCTGGGTTGAGTAAACCCAAAAGGAAAAGTAGACAAAGAAATAAGTTGGCAATCTGACGCATCCGCGCAATTTACACAAATTGTTATGGAGAAGAATCGATTCAGATTTAAAATTACAAAAGTTTAAATCGGAAAGATAGACCCAATGCTGCATACCAAAGTTGGCTTTCATTCAGGCTTTTGCCAATCGAAACGTCTAATTTAACATCATCAGAAACATAATAAGCAAGCCCCCCATCGATCCAGGTATCCGTCAAAGTCGTTTTAGGCAAACGACCAAAAAACTCGACATAAGCATATCCCTTTTCACCTAAGTTCATGTTGGGTGCAATGCGAACAATCCCCTCCATCGCTCCATTGGAATGCAATTCTGATCCGAAGTTATAGCCAATCCCAAAGGGGCCGCCCAATGAATTTTGCATGGTGAATACGACTTCGCCTAAGGAATGAGGCGAGTCATTTCGTTCACTAGCGTCCCTATTTTGGTTATTTACATGATACTGAACAATGACAGCACTTCGAGGTATCCATTTAGTCCCTTCAAACAGATGAAATTTAGCTCCTGCTGATTCGATTTGAGCATGTATTTTTTGGTCTTGAAGGTGAACTAGGCTAGTTAAGCGCATTTCTACCCAAGGTGCTACACCTACCTTCCAAAGTGTTGTAGGAGAAAAAAATTGAACATCATCTTTGGAAACATTCCGATTGAAGCCCAATTCAGCCTGAAAATATCCCTTTCGAACAATAAACGGACATTCGGTTTGGTCAGGTCTATCTGTTTCTATTCGACCAGCCTGTTGGCCAAACAACGAAAATGACAACAGTAAACAAAAAATTAGATAACGCATGTCCGCAATATACTAAATTTTAGTCTTGCCTAAAAATTATTTTATGCGTACAAAATAAATAATACGTCGAGAAGAACTGCCAGACGGTCCCCATTAAGCTTTCAAACAATCTGTTAACTGATTTTTAACAGAAAAAAGAAAGGATTTTGGAAAATTAAACAAACAATCGAGTAAATTGCAGGCACAAATTTATCCACTAATTACATCAAACGCGCTAGAAAATATCCGCACTCATTCGCTGTTCGCTTATGAAGATATCAACGTCCAAATTTGAATCGAAAACATTTACTTTGGGAGATCAACTAACCCAAGAGCAAAAAGAATACTTTGACACACATGGTGTCATCCAATTCAAGCATTTCATAACTGCTGAAACAGCCCAATTATTCATAGATGAATTGGCTAAAATAGAAAAAAAGTGGCTTGCTGAGGGAATCGAGAAAGTCAATGGCATCCCATTAAAATTTGGCCAAGACCCTGCTGGCAATAAAATGATTCAACGGATGTGCTTTACAAATAAGTATAGTCCGGTATTAGCTGAATTTTTAAAGGATCCCCGTTTCAACATACTGATTGAGTTATTAGCTCCTTATGAAGGAAGAATCAGCGAAGAGGAAAAAGATGGCTTAGTGTTTAATCACTATGTCAATCAACCGAATTCAAAATTCACACAAATGGGTTGGCATACCGACTCTCCGCGGGACCTTTTCTTAGGTCAAAAAATTCTTCCTATGCTCAATGTAGGTATCCATTTAGATACCTGTCCATCTTCGAACGGAGGACTACGCGTGATACCGGGTACACAAAACCAGGGAATGTTGAAATTACTTTTTGGCAAAAAACAATTCATCGATCACCGACCAGACCCACGTGAAATTGCATTTGAAATTGAACAAGGTGATTTGACTGTCCACGATGGTCGCTTATGGCATCGGGTAGAGGTATCACCTAATTTTGGTGAAAAATCGCGCAGAC
Source organism: Cytophagaceae bacterium (assembly GCA_027485075.1). GTDB lineage: Bacteria > Bacteroidota > Bacteroidia > Cytophagales > Spirosomataceae > Aquirufa. Next base: position 1,109 of record JAIXRT010000269.1, on the reverse strand, counting down.
GTGTTATGTATGTCCCTATCATTACAGGAAAATATAAACCGAAAACAGCAACTAGTCGGACACCCTTGTATCACCGACTTGCCAAAGTGGTAACAAAATAAAAAAGCTTGCCTTCATTCGAGGCAAGCTTTTTTTATCCTTGTGACTCCATATAGGATTGTAAAATGATGGTCGCTGAAACGCGATCCACAGTTCCCTTAACACGACGGTCTTTTTTAGACATTCCCCCAGCAATCATCGCTTGCATCGCTAGTTGAGAGGTGAATCGCTCATCATGTTCTATGATGGGCATGTCGGGAAATTTCTTCTTAAAATGCTTAATCAATACCCGAACCCCATGCGTGGAATCTGTATCTGAATTATCAAGATTTTTAGGCATCCCAATAATCACTTTATCTACCACTTCCTGCGCAAAATAAGTTGTCAAATAATCCAGTAAAGTATGCGTAGGTACTGTATCTAATCCATTCGCAATAATTTGTAGCGCATCTGTCACGGCTAATCCCGTACGCTTTAACCCAAAATCAATCGCCAAGATGCGTCCCATAATTAGGCGATATACCCTTTATCACGCATAATCTTGTCCATCAACTTACGGTCATTATCCGAAAATATAGAAAAAGGCAGATACAAAAACTGATATTGACCCATCTCCAATACATAGGCTTGTTTGTCCTTATAGGCTGATAAAATCATTTCCCATTTCAACATACCACCTTCCTTATCGGAAATTTTCATGAAGATTTGACGGCTGTCAATTTCGTAGCGATACTTATCAAACAATTGTTTGTATTGTGCAAGCTGGGTGATTCCCGTAAATTGAATTAACCAAAACAAGATATATCCAATAACACCGATCGCTAAAAAGATATATATCCAATAATTTTTATAGGTTCCTGAGAGGTTGAGGAATACATTGACCCCAACAAGCGCTAAAGGAATAAATGCCCATTTCCATTGATTCGAAAACAATTGACGCATGCAAAGTCCTACGTATTTATTTTTTTCCAACCCGTATTTTTTGGTTTTAATTGCCAGCGGATTGGAAGATGCTTGCATTTGAGCGCGTTGCTGCCCACCGTACATTTTAGCCATAAGTAAATTATTTT
>JAIXRT010000144.1 GCA_027485075.1 Cytophagaceae bacterium | reverse complement strand
GTTAGGTTTGGCCATGTTTAACGTGTAATTCTCAATGATTATTTTAGCGAAGTCAAGTATTCAACCACATCGCGAATCTCTCGTTTACTTAACATCGAGCCCATCGCTGGCATCGAAGAAGGATAGTTTTCACGTGATTTAATCCGGCTCACCGCGATACGTAAAGGTTCTGCCTCATTCGTTTTCAACTGAATTTCTTTTTCCGTTTCTGAGATTAACGAGCCACTCACTTCTTGACCATCCGTCAAAGTTAACGCAATGGTACCGTAGCCTGGGGCAATCCGAGCACTTGGCTCAATTAAGGCTTGTAGGAGTTGTTCGCGTGTCAACTTGCTTCCGATTCCTTTCAACGAAGGACCTACATTGCCTCCTTCACCCCCTACATTGTGACAACGAACACATTGAGCCGTCTGGTTACGGTTAAAGATAAAATTGCCAACTTGTAAATTACCGCCAAACAACGCCTCTTTGAACTCATCCGTTAAGGTACCTTTGGTTTTTAGAGCATCTAATTGTGCGACTAACTTTTCCTCTTTTGTTGCTTCTACTGCCTCCATTAAGTCTAATTTAATCCCAGCCGGTAATTTGCCTTGTAACATACGCGCAATTAAATCTTGTAACACATCCGTTGTATTCGCAGGATTCATCTTGGCCATACTCTGCAAGACTTGTTGCTGCTCATTCATGGATCCTTTTTCAAAAATTGGGTTTACAATACCTGGTAACTGTGCTTTTGTAATGGCAATTTTATCCAAAGATCCCATCGCTAAACTGCGTACCGAACGACTTGTGTCCTCCATACCCTTTTGAATCAGTAAGGGTAAATTCACATCCTTCAAATTGATCAATGAACTTAATTGACCACTTCGAACTTTGGAATTAGGATGATTCAAAAACAATTGTGTTTGATCCGCTGAGACATCTTTAATTCCCAGCTCAGCCACTAAACGTCCTGTCGCATTCAATACCTCAACATTCTTACTGCGAATAAACGACGGAATGATTGGTTGGATTTTAGCGACTACATCTTGTGCGTTGCGGTCCAACTTACCTCTATGCCGACCATCGACACGGTCCATTACTGAAGGATCGCCCCAGGTACCTAACGTTGCAATCGCCTCTGCGCGCATAGCATCTGGAATGTCATTGCGCTGCACATAACTCACTAATAAATCAATTTCTTTAGCTGTCCCCACACGCAGACAGGCATTAATTGCCCGGCGAACAATTACTTCCGAGGTAATCGAAGGATTAGCTAACAATCCTGCCAAAGCTGGCAATGCCGCAGGTATCGATAAATCATCATGCACCGCGCGAGCCGCTTCCGCTACAATATACATGTCTGAATCCGTTAAGAAGCTTGCCACCGCCGGACTCGCTAAACGTCTCAATACCAAAACTGCCGCAATGCGCAAAGAACGATTCGAAGAGCTCGCTAATGCCGCAATCGGTTCCACTTGACCAATCCTACTTAATGCTAATACCGCTGCATGGCGGATATAGACATCTTCATCTTTATTTTGCTCAATCAATTTTAACAGCCCTTGAACTGCAGAGGCTGCTTCCGTACGTCCCAATGCCTGCGCCGCAAAGAATTGAACGCGCGGTGAAGTGGACCCCAAAGCTGCAATGAGCTCTTTTTCAGCACCTTTATATCGCACATCCCCTAAAACCTTCAATACCTGCGCCTGAATTTCTACGTCAGAATCTGATAAATAACTCACTAAACCAGCAGCAACAGCTGTGTTTTTAGCTGCCAACTGACCAATTCCCCATATTCCATGAATACGAGCAAATTGGTTGTCTTTCTGAGCAATAGCCTTCCACAATTCCGCAGCTAGTCCACGCGCTACTAATTCAAATTGTGCCTTTTGGCGAACACGCATATCTTCGTAGGCCAATAAGCTCGCCAATTGTGGAACTCCTGCTTTGGAATAATCCATTTGAATATTGGCTTTCGTCTGTGCACGTTCTGTAGCTAAATCATTTGATTTTTCATCCACATCTAATTTCCACACACGGCCAAAGTTTTTAATGTCCCAGCCCGTTACCCAATCCGCTGCATACAAAGCTCCCTCAGGTCCAAAACGAATACCGGTAGGTAAAATACCACTCACTACATCTACCTCAGATTTGAAATCAAACGAAGCTCCCTTCGGCTTTAAATCAAATGACCAAATGTGTGAGTTCGTCGCATTACCCACAAATTCCACTAAGAAAAACTTGTTTAACCATTTTTTTCCTAATGCAGTACCTGGATTATAAATCATCCCCGTAGGACCATTATGGAAATTACGAATCGGTGGAATGATGTAGGCAGCTTGGCCTTCCCAACGTGGGATATATAATTTCTCATCCATCCAAACCTTGTACAAATTGTTTTTTGGATCCGTGTACTTTCCGTACTGCCAGTTGGACCGCCAACCAATATCAGCTCCCTCAACAATATGCACTAAACGCTCACTTTCACCCGTATGATCACCGTCATTATCCGAGCTGATGATGTTTCCATAATGATCAAATACAAATTCATGTGTATTCCGAATACCCGATGCAACAATTTCTAAATCGGTACCATCCGCATTCGAACGTACTAGAACTCCTGAATTTGGATTTGGTAGGTTGCGTCCATCTACAGTCGTAATATTCGCTCCGATATCACCAATCTGCCAATAGATTTTTCCATCAGGTCCTTCAATCACACTCGACATCCCATGTCCCCCAAAACCAATATGTACCGCAAATCCAGTTGCGATGGATTTAGCATTAGTCCATAGACCTTTCTTATTTGTATTATCTAAACGCCATAAATCAGGTCCAATAGCCACAAATGCATCATTTTTACGTACGAGTAGGCCCCCTGCGACATCTGTTACTTCTTCGTTAAATTGGTTTAAAATACGCGTTCCTTGATCCGCATAGCCATCACCATTTTTATCCTCTAATTTCCAGATTTCATCTTTTTCGACAGTTAGGTCATGCCAATCATGAATGCCATCACCATTTAAATCTGGCAGCCACGCATTTTTTTCACTGTTCTCAGGGGAAAATGTCCGACGCAAAAAGGCTCTTCGATCTTCGACAGTTTGAAAACCAATCGATTCTGTCATCCAATCGCGGTGTCCGCGAATGTCAAATTCAGATACCTTTCCCCGGTTGGTGCTATTAAGATAAACCGCCCCTTGATCGTCAATATCTATCGCGACAGGATCAGGCGCTAAGCTATCCGATGCCCAGCGCGTAATTGTCATGCCTGGGGTTAACTTAATGGGTAATTTTTCTTTGGCGGCTTGCGCGCGCTCAGCAATCTGATCTTGATCTTCAAAGATTACTTGGTAAGCTTGTTTCTCCAAGGAGCTAGTGCAACTCCAAACGGCTAGGGCGACTAGGCCCCCTGCCAACAGTCTCGTTTTTTTCATAGTATTCATTAATTTTCTTCGTCCATCATACTGCGTCGCTGTTTGGCGGCTTGTTTGGTGGTTTTAAATCGGTAATTAAATGTCAAATTTACTTGAGTTAAGCGGCCCTGAAATCTACTTTTGGTATAGAATCCTTCGCCCATAGCTTCACTCCGATTAATGCGCGAACTAAATAAGTCCAATACGTTTAAACTTAAAGTTCCGTTTCCTTTCATGATGTCTCTAGAAGCAGAAAGGTCCATCCAAGCAATTTCTCCTCGTGTTCCCTGTGGAGTTTGTTGGGGAGCCTCATAATTAGCACGTATTTGGAGGTCCACTGCCGAATTTAATTTAATGCGGGAGGTATGGCGAACAAACCAAGAATAGGTATCGCTTTTATAGTTGGCATTCACATTCGTGGCATCCGTAATCGCCCGGAAGGCATTTAAACTCAAATCCGCTTTGTAAGCTTTTGTCAAATTGACTGAACTGGTTACCTGAAGTCCCATGGATTGTTGGTTTGCTAAATTCTCCGGCAAGGTACGAGAAAACCCATTTGCATCCACAGAGCGTATGCGATCAATTTTACCCGTCGTGTTTCGGTAATACAGTGAAGAACTTACACTCCCTTGATCAAAGTATTTCAAATGGCCCAAATCATATGAGTCCGTAAACTCTGGATTTAAATCCGGATTACCTGAAAAGAAGTTTCGATTATCAGAGAGTGTCACAAATGGACTTAGGTCATTGTAAGTAGGCCTACGAACCCTCCGTGAATAGCCTAATTGCAATGAATTGTCTTTGGAAATCAAATAACTAAAATGCGCACTAGGGAATAGATTGGCATATTGACGCGGGTTCTTCTCTTTTGTCTCAAGCAACTCTGTCTGTATATCCGTATTCTCTCCTCTTATGCCAAATTGATAGGTGAATCTATTTTTCTTGTTTCCGTATATCGCGTATGCCGCTGTAATGTTCTCTTGGTATACAAATATGTTATCTAAGCCATCCATTGTGGTAAATTGTCCATTGGGCTGTTGCTGCGTGACAATGTAATCATTGGTCATGTCACGAAAGCTAGTCCGTAGACCCGTTTCAATTTTACCATCTTTACCTACTGGATTTGCATAATCTACCTGAAGAATCCATTGGCGTTCATACTCATCATTTAAAGCCTTTTGAACCAAACCATTTTCCGGATATGGAGAATTATCCGATTTTCTACTCACTTGTGTATACGTTTGATCAGAACGTTCCCAATAATCCAAATACCGTAAGTCGGCCGAGAACTCCTTTCCTTTCTTCGCGTAGCTCTTCTTGAAGGTTAAGGCGTATTCCGCATTTGGCTCTGCTTCGAGTTCGACTTGTTGGCGATCAGTAATGCTATATAAATTCAATTTATTTAACTTATAGTCCCTGTAGTTGAAATCGGATATCCGTTTAACATCTGTCCGTCGGAAGATATACGAACCTGTTAGAATCGTTTTGTCATTGAAAAAGTAATCTGCTCCACCTCGGATATTATTAACCATACCTCGAACGTTATTCTTAGAGGTTTGTTCTAAATAGTTCGTTTGCCCATTGGCATACACTTCCTGATAAATATTCCCTCTTCCTGGCGTACGGCGGTAGAATAGTCCGTAGTTTAAAAAGAAGTTTAATTTGTTTTTACGGTAGTTGACAATCGCCGTTGCCCCAAAGTTCTCAGGATACCCCGTGGTGGTTTCAATCGCTCCGTTAAATCCCTGATTTTGGTTTTTCTTTAAAACGATATTAATGATACCTGCCATACCTTCCGCCTCATAACGTGCGGATGGGTTGGTAATTACTTCTACTTTGTCGATTAAATTGCCCTGCAAGGAACTTAAGCCAGATGAGCCATTGATGCCCACTAAGGTAGAAGGCTTCCCGTCTATCAGAATGCGCACATTATCACTTCCGCGTAAACTGATTCCTCCTTCTCCACTAACTTGAATCGAAGGTAAATTCCCAAGAATTTCGGCGGCTGTGGCACCTTTGTTGGCAATATCCGTCCCTACATTAAATATGCGTCGATCCAAGCCCATTTCCACGGAGGCTCTTTGGCCTTTGACAGTTACTTCTTCTAAGGTTTTTGTGCTGGGGTTTACTTCGATATTTCCGAGTGCTGTAGCTTTGTCTACCGTAATATTGGCGATCTTTTTTGCTTCAAATCCAATACTCTCAATAAGCATTTCATAGATACCTGAAGGGGTATCGAACGAAAACATGCCTTTTTCGTCGGTGATCCCTCCGGAAACAACTTGCGTCGTATTTACTTTTTGAATTCGAATACTTGAAAATGGAATGGGTGATTGCGTGGGAGTTTCAATCACGCGTCCTGATATTTTAAATCGATTTTGGGCGGATGCAAAGAGAGGAAAGACCAGTAAGAACAGGTAGAGAATTTTTTTCAAAATTGATAGGTTTATTCGTAGATACAAACATAAGTAGACCTACTGAATTTATTTGCACGAATCTGTAGGTTTATGTTGGAGAATTTGAGGCTTTTGTCGAATTTCCCAATGGGTTAATTTAATCATCAAATCATGTTCAAAATTATTCTTGGTTTATTACTGATCTCGCCAGTGGTTTTTGCTCAATCATCCACCGATATGGTTCGTTGGAAAGCACATGCTTCCCACGTGGAGATCATTCGGGACTCGTATGGTGTTCCCCACATTTATGGCAAAACAGATGCCGATGCCGTTTTTGGATTACTATACGCCCAATGTGAGGATGACTTTTCTCGCGTTGAAATGAATTACATTGAGAAATTGGGACGTATGGCGGAAGTCAAGGGCGAATCAGAATTAGCGAATGATTTATACATTCGATTAATTATAGATGCGGAGGAGGCGAAGGCGGATTATGCCAAAAGCCCACGTTGGTTAAAAGATTTATTAGTTGCCTATGCAGATGGGATCAATTATTACTTATACAAAAACAAACAGGTTAAACCCGCTTTATTAACTCATTTTGAGCCTTGGTATCCCCTATTGTGGACGGACGGATCTATTGGGGCAATCTCTACGGGAGATGTCAATGCTGCGGAGGCGGCTAAATTTTACCAATTACAATCCGCTGTTTCGTTTGCGCAGGCTAAGCCACATGGACCTGATGAAAAGTTGACAGGCTCAAATGGTTTTGCCGTTGGGCCAAGTTTATCTACAACGGGAAATTCACTCCTGTACATCAATCCACACGTGACGTTTTATTTTAGACCAGAGGTGCATGTAAGTTCGGAACAGGGATTACATGTTTATGGTGCGGTGACGTGGGGTCAGTTTTTTATTTACCAAGGATTTAATCCTTTTGGTGGCTGGATACATACCTCAAGCGAGGTAGATGTGGCTGATTTATATGCAGAAAATACGCGTGCTTTTGGCAAAGGATTTCAATACCAGCTAGATGGTAAATGGCTGAACATGAAAGAAAAGGAAATTCCATTGCGTGTCAAGGGAGAATCTAATCCACGATTGGTCCGTGCGTTTTACACTCACCGCGGGGCTGTCATGGCGGCTCGGGACGGTAAGTGGATCTCTGTTCGTTCTTATAATCGTTCGTTGAAAAGTCTGGAGCAGAGCTGGTTGCGTACGAAGACCAAAGGTTTAGCAGAATATACGAAGGTGATGGAAATGCGGGCTAATACCTCAAATAATACGGTTTATGCGGACAATCAAGGTAACATTGCGTATTGGCATGGAAATTATGTGCCTCGTCGGGATGCGTCCAAGGATTGGGGTTTGGTTCAGGATGGAACCAATTCAGCGAATGATTGGAAGGGATTACATGAATTAAAAGATATTGTGCAGGTGGTGAATCCAGAGACAGCTTGGATCCAAAATTGTAATTCTACCCCATTTACGGTTTCGGGTACCTCGAGTCCGAAGCGAGCTGATTATCCCGTTTACATGGCGCCGGATGGGGAAAATTTTCGAGATAAAAATGCCGTGCGTTTGTTTAGTCGAGCACAGCGAATGGATTTGAATGGCTTGATTGCCTTAGGATATGACCGAAATTTAGCCGCGTTTGAGGTATTACTACCGGCATTAATTCGTGATTTTGATGCGCAACCTGTGGAGGCGTTGCGGCCTTTGGTGGATAGTTTACGGCATTGGGATTATCATGTCAGTAATGCATCAGTCGCACAGACCCTTGCTGTTCGTTGGGGCTTAAAGATCTTACCAAAGATTCCGAAGCCTTTGAATTTTGGTGGTCTAACGGACCCCGTTCTAAATTTTACCCGCTATGCGGCGAATCATCCAGGCACGGAAACTGTGGAGGCATTGCAAGCGGTATATGCCGACTTGATGCGGGACTTTGGACGGTGGAACGTGAGCTGGGGTGACATGAATCGTTTTCAGCGTATAGCTAATACGGCCATTTTTGATGATGCGAAACCGAGTATTCCTGTACCCTTTACTTCTTCGGCTTGGGGTCAATTGCCTTCTTACACAAGTAGACCTTTTCAAGGGTCAAAGAAATGGTATGGGGTGAATGGGAATAGTTTTGTCTGTGCGATTGAATTTGGTCCCAAAGTAAAGGCCTATTCGTTGTTGGCAGGAGGCCAACAAGGCAACCCGGCATCTCCACATTTTTTTGATCAAGCGCAAAATTATGCAGAAGGAAAATTTAAAGAGGTTTTGTTTTACAAGGAGGATGTGCTGAAGCATGTAGAAAAGCGATACAGATTAAATTAACATTGCCTCGTCCTTATAATTTGCCTAAATTTAAATATTAACTGATTCTTATGTCCAGTGCCATCTTTTCTAATCCCAAGCACTTCGAAGCCATTTTTCATGAGGCGGCGATTGGGATTTTGGTAACCAATGCACAATTCAATATTATCCTGTCCAATGAATTTGCGCAAGGATTGTTTGGCTATGCAGAATCTGAATTGTTAGGACAGAATATATCATTGTTGATTCCGAACCATCTTAAAAGTCGGCACGAAGGACACCTACATGCTTTAAATCATCAGCCTATTTCAAGGCCCATGGGCGTAGGTTTAGACCTAAAAGCCAAACGTAAAGATGAATCATTATTCCCTATTGAGATCTCATTGAGTCACTTTAAAGAAAATGATCAGATGTATTACATCGCTTTTGTGAGTGATGTGACACTCAAGCGCAAAGTGGAAATGGAGCTGATTTTAAAAAATCAGGAGATTAATCAGCTTAACGAATCGCTAGAAGAAGAAGTTAAAGCACGTACGCAAGCCTTGCAAAATACACTGGGTCAATTAGAAAAACAGACGCATGAATTGGAAAATGCGCTACAAAAAGAAATCGAATTAGGAGATCTGAAAACGCGTTTCGTGTCCATGGCATCCCACGAGTTTAGAACTCCGCTCACCTCAATTCTTTCTTCAGCTGCTTTGATTGAAAAGTATACGGATTCAGACCAGCAGCCGAAACGTGCCCAACATATTCAACGAATTAAATCTTCCGTCGCACATTTGACGGAAATTCTGGAGGAATTCTTATCGGCAGGAAAACTTGAGGCAGGCAAAGTAGAAGTGCGTCCCGAAGAGTTTGGCGTTGCTGAGTTTTTTGATGATTTAGTTTCGGTACTTGCAGGTATGCAAAAACCAGGTCAATCCATTGAATTGACAATATCTGATTCTTCGGCACGATTTACGACCGACACCTCTATGCTCCGTAAAATCTTGTTGAACGGCCTGTCCAATGCCCTGAAATTTTCTCAAAAAAACGTCCTACTAAGCGTTCAGTCGAATCAAAATTCTATAGAAATTACGATCCAAGACCAAGGAATTGGAATCTCAGAGCAGGATCAGAAACACTTGTTTGAACGATTTTTTAGAGGAAGTAATGCGAATATCATTCCAGGAACTGGCCTAGGCTTGCACATTATGGATCGTTACGTTCGTTTGATTCAAGGAGAATTGACCTTGTCGAGTAAACTGGATCATGGCACAACGCTCACATTTATTTTACCTAACCTAGCAAACGTATGACCACTAAAATTTTAATTATTGAAGACAATCAAGACATTCGCGAAAACACCGCGGAATTACTTGAGCTTTCTGGATATACCGTGGAAACAGCCTCTGATGGCATTGAAGGTGTGCGAATGGCCAAATTCGGGAAACCTAATCTTGTCATTTGTGATATCATGATGCCTCACCTCGATGGTTTTGGGGTTTTGCAAGTTTTTGCAACTCAACCCGAATTAGCGACCATCCCATTTATTTTTCTGACAGCAAAAACGGATCGTGCCGATATGCGCAAAGGCATGGAAATGGGGGCTGATGATTACTTGACAAAGCCTTTTCAAGAAGTGGAATTGTTGCGGGCGATTGAATCACGATTGAAAAAACAACAAACTAATTATGCAGCCACGGAATCGAATGATGACTTGGAATTAGCCCAACAAGCCATCGATTTTTTGGACTTTGAGAAGTTTACAAATGACAAGAAACAGCTGCAATTGGCTAAAAAACAAGTGATATATAGTGAAGGCGATGCGCCTTCTCGACTATTCTATTTAGTGAAAGGAAAGGTAAAAACGTATCATACGAATCGCGAAGGCAAGTATTTTATTACTTCATTCGTCAAGCCAGGTGATTTTTTTGGTTTTGTGGACTTATTGGAAAACCAAGCCTATCGTGAAACTGCTGAAACACTGGAAGATGCGACCATTTTGAGTCTTTATGCCAAAGATTTCTTGGAAAAAGTCAAGGATAATATCCACGTGGAAATTTATTTCCGCAAAGCTTTGACGAACTACTTGCTCAAAAACGAATCTATTTTATTTTCCATGGCCTATCAGTCGTTACGTAAACGTGTTGCACAGGCTTTAGTTGAGTTAGTTAAGACCTATGGAGTTAATGCGAGCGAGCCTATTTCAATGAAATTGTCCCGGGAAGATTTGGCTTCACGGGTAGGTACCGCAACTGAGTCCGTTATTCGTACGCTAAGTGATTTTAAAAAAGAAGGGTTAATTGAGGTTAAAGGTGCAGAATTAACGATTTTAGAACCAGATAAATTGGCAAATTTAAAGTACTAAGGTTGGAAGGATTCCGAAAATGGATGGCAGATGATAGGCGTTATTTCAGCATGCTGTAAATAGGCTGATTGACTTACGCCAATTCCGTATGCACCCCTAAATAATAGTAAAATTACTACGAACCAACCGAGCCATTTGATCCAAGGTTGGGTATTCCCTAGCCAATTAATTCCCCAAACAGAAAATCGCAGTGCGGGCAAGGTGGCAATTCCGAAGGCCAACATACTTACTGCCCCTAACCAGGGACTTGGCTGAATCAATGCAATACTCAAACCACCTAAGACTAATCCGCAGGGCAATAAACCATTGCTCATTCCTAAGAAAAAATAACCTATTGGACCTAATTTGGCGCCTAGTTGGTGAAAATACCGTCCAAGATACCGATGCAAAAATTGCACCGCATTGTCCCCAATTTTACGCGATAGAATCAGTGCAAGTAAGATTCCCGCGACTACGTAATATGCCTGCCACCAAGATGGGAATAACCAAATAGACCCCAAACCTGCAACTGAAAATCCCAAAATGGCATACATCAATATGCGGCCTAAACTGTATAAAACCATGCGCAAACTTGCAGTTCCTCGTGCATGAATTTGCTGCAAAATAGGTCCACACATGATGGCGCAATGCCAGCTTCCCGCTAAACCAATAAAAAAAGCATAATACCAGGTCCCCATCGTTAGTTGATCATGATTCGCTCCTCCTTCAAATATTCGTGACCGTTTACTCGCCACGATATAGAATATTTCCAGGGCCCTTTTGTTAAGAATTCACAGGGAATTGTCCAGGCTTCACCATCTTTGGATTGCCAACTAAGCTTTTTGTCTTGTTTCGAATTGGAAGGTCTTAAAAATTGCAAATTCGCAGCCTCTATGCCTTGCGGTAAACGAATAAGTAGTAAGGTATTTTCTGCGAATAATTGGACATGCAGTGTGTCTGAAGCAGGAATTCTTTGATTCTTTAGGTCGATTTTTTGTTGGAACTTCTGACCATCTTCATAGTAATTATCACCCACCAATTCGATGACTTGTTGGGTCATATTAATATAGAAATACGCCATAAATGCGCCAAATAGCACAAAAGTTACGATAATGCCGTGGCCCCAATGGAAGCCTTTATTGGTCGATTTATTCATCTGGTTGTATGAAACTGGTTTTTAAACTTTCTTCTTTCCCTGCACTGTTAATAATCTTCACATGGACTTTTTCACCCTGTTTCCATGCTCGAGTACGTGCTTGAATAAAAAACTCCCCTTTGGCCATTTGACCTGGCTGAACTTGTTCGATTTGATTCCCCACCCAAACAAGTCTTAGTGGTGCATCCACTGAAACTTGGAATCCCTGCGATTTCATTGATTTATTTAAGATTCGCAATTGATACAGATTGCTCACTAAGTGCGTTTTTTCGTCGTATTGATAGGTCATTCCGGGAGTGCGTAATAAGGTTGATTCCCAATTTCGTCTAGTGAGCAACATGAAAGCGAGTACGCTGATGATCAATATCAAGACCGAAGTATACGCTGCAATACGTTTGGTGAATTTTAGTTTAGTCCCTGAATTGACTCCATTTAAGGAATCATACCGGATTAGGCCTTTGGGTTTATGAATTTTTTCCATCACCTCATCGCAAGCATCAATGCACGAAGTACAGCCAATACATTCGAGTTGATTACTTCCATTTCGAATATCAATGCCTGTAGGACAAACGCGGACACACCAATGACAATCTATGCAATCTCCTTTTTCTACTGTTGAGCTTACCTTACCACGTGGTTCTCCTCGTTTGTGATCATATTGAACTAAGATGGAATTATTGTCTAAT
>JAIXRT010000055.1 GCA_027485075.1 Cytophagaceae bacterium | reverse complement strand
TGTTGGTTGCGCATGATGTAAAAGATTTGAAGGCGTCTCGCACGCTTCAGAATCTGTATTTGGAACCAATTATTCAGGTATTAAAAGCTGGGAAAGCGGGAAATTTTCACCAATTTTTAATTGATTGCAAGACCTCTTCGGATTCTACGTTGCCATTAATCATTAAGGCGTTGGAGCCGTATAAGGACTTAATTGTAAAAAATAAATTGCGGATTGTGATTTCAGGTAATCGCCCCAAAGTGGCTGATTATGTCAAATATCCGAATTGGATCACGTTTGATGGTCGGTCGAATGAACCGGTGCCAAGTTTCTTAGCGTCGCATGTGGAACTAGAAAGTGAGGCATTTTACAAGTTTGGTGTGTGGAGTGGTAATGTGCCAATGGCCCCGGCCTTGCGCGAAAAACTACAAACTTATGTGGATCGAGTTCATGCCGCTGGCCGCAAACTTCGTCTATGGGCGACGCCAGATACAATGATTGCTTATCAAACTTTGCTAGACTTAGGTGTGGATTATATCGGAACGGATCATTTGGCGGACTTGGCGGGGTATTTGAAAGCAAGTCGTTAGTTATCAGTTGTCAGTATTCAGTAATCAGTTGTGCTGTATAACTGTTTCATATCTATATCGTTGCGGGCAATTATATAATTTTGAAATGTCACAACTAACTACTGACTACTGATTACTGAATACTGCCAACTATTTCTCTTTTTTCTTTCTATTTTTTTTCGTTGTTTTGAAAAAACCTCTTACCTCTTACCTCTAAACTCTTAACTCTAAAAAAATGCTTTCACGTCGTCGATTTATTGCACAAAATTCTCTTTTGGCATTAGCTGTCTTTGTTCCTTCTGCCAAATCAAAAACGTACCAAATGGGCTATTCAGCCATTACCTGGGGCGGAAAAGATGAACAAGCCATTGAAGAATTAGCGGAATTAGGTTACAAAGGAATCCAATTACGTGCGAATACATACGCGAAATACAAAGACAATCCTGCTGAAATCAAAGCTTTATTAGATGCTAAAGGACTTTCATTAGTCATGTTTTCAAGTGGAAATGTGGAGATTGACCCAGCAAAAAAAGAAGCAAATGCAGCCATGCATTTAAATCATGCACGTTTTGTTAAAGCATTAGGTGGAACATCCATACAATTGACAAACAGTTTACGTAAAAATAATGTGCCACCTACGGCTGATGAGTTGACTCGATTGGGAGCGGCAATGAATGAAATCGGTAAATTGACGAAGGAGATTGGCATTCAAGCTACGTATCACAACCACATGAATCAATATGGCGAAACGCCTGAGGAGGTAGATGCGTTAGTGCAAGCTATGGATCCGAATTATGTTCGCTTATTGTTAGATGTGGCACATTACCACCAAGGTGGTGGGAAACCTGCCGAGGCAGTTATCAAGTATAAAAAAGTTTTACACAGTTTGCACGTGAAGGATGTAGAATGCCCAATCGTTGGAAACGCGAATCCAAAGTCTTATAAATTTGTAGAATTAGGTCAAGGAAACGTTGACTTAGTGGGTGTATTCGCAGCTTTAGATAAAATAAAATTTGCAGGATGGACCATTGTCGAATTAGATGGGGTACCTGATAAGGCTAAATCGCCAAAACAATGCGCTCAAATCAGTAAAGATTTTCTGTTGGCAAAGAAAGCCTATCAATTTTAGTAAATTGCGACCAAATTAATTTGCATGTCACAGAAGAAGCGCAGCGCAGCGATCGGATTTATTTTTGTTACGTTATTGATTGATGTTATGGGTATTGGAATTATAATTCCAACGATGCCCACATTGATTCGCGGATTTACAGGGGGTGATTTAAGTATCGCCTCCCAATATTCCGGTTGGCTCATGGCCTCATATGCCATCATGCAGTTTATTTTTTCGCCTGTCTTAGGCGGACTTTCAGATCAGTATGGTCGTAGGCCGATTATTTTAGCTTCATTATTTGGGTTTTCATTGGACTATTTATTGCTAGCCAATGCGCCCAATATCACATGGTTATTTGTGGGCCGAATCCTCGCGGGAATAACAGGAGCTAGTTTCACCACGGCTCAGGCCTACATAGCTGATGTATCTACGGCGGAAAATCGGGCTAAAAACTTTGGTATGGTGGGAGCCGCTTTTGGTCTTGGATTTATCGTTGGACCTGCTATCGGTGGTTTACTTGGAAATATTGATGTGCATTTACCCTTTTATGCCTCAGCGGTATTGACCATGGTTAATGCGTTATACGGATATTTTGTGTTGCCGGAATCGCTTGCTTTGGAGAATCGCCGACCGTTCAATTGGAAAAGAGCTAACCCTTTTGGTTCCTTGAAGCATATGTCGAAGTATCATCCCATGGTCCTTGGATTAGTAGGTGGTTATTTTTGTGTGCAATTAGCGGGTCAAGCACACCCTAGTACGTGGTCGTATTTTACCATGAAAGTATTTGACTGGACTCCGGACGAGGTGGGTTACTCATTAGCTTTTGTTGGCCTAATCGTAGCCGTAGTCCAAGGTGGTTTGACACGTGTCATTACGCCTAAAATCGGAGAGCGCAAAGCGATTTCTTATGGTTTATTACTTTGGTCGTTAGGCTTTTTGCTATTTGCTTTTGCAACAGAATCTTGGATGATGTATGCATTTATGATCCCTTTTGGTCTAGGAGGATTAGCGGGCCCAGCACTTCAAAGTTTGATTACGCAGCAGGTTGGTGCCAATGAACAAGGAGAACTTCAAGGTGGCTTAACAAGTTTACAATCGATTACAACGATATTAGGGCCTTTATTTGCCTCTAATTTATTTGCCTATTTCACAACCAAGGAGCACAATTTTCCAGGAGCGGCATTTTTGGCGGCAGGGGTTGTTGGGTTTCTGGCTTGGGGAATTATCATGCGATCTATTCCAAAAAATAATCAGTAAACTGATAATTATGTTCGATTTGTACGTTGCAATCGGATATTTATTTATCTTTCAAAAAAAACAAACAGATGAAAAGAAATTTTACACACATGATCGCGAGCTTATTGCTATTGAGTTCAGCGATTGCTTTTGGACAAAGCACAGAAGAAATTTTAGCTAAACATCAAACGGCGATGGGTAGTCCTGAAAAATGGGCTGCATTAAAATCAGCGGTTGTCAAGAATAAGTTTAGTGTACAGGGTATGGATATTGAATCAAAAACTTCGATGGCTGTAGGTAAGGCTTTCCGTACGGAGGTTGAGGTTATGGGTAACAAAATCATTACTGTGGTAGATGAAAATTCAGGTTGGATGATTCGTCCAGCGATGATGGGTGGAACAGGAGAACCTGAGGATATGCCCGGCGAACAAGTGAAATTAGCAGGATCGCAAAAGAATTTAGGTTCTGCATTAGTTCAAGCACAGAAAGCTGGTGCCACCATCGAGCTAGTAAGCAAAGAGAAATTAGATGGCGCTGATGCGTATTTATTTAAAGTGTCGAAGGCAGGTGGTGAAGAATCACAAGTGTATGTTTCAGCATCTACCTATTTCATCATTAAGACGATTTCAAAGGTACAGGCGAATGGACAATCAGTCGACACCGAAGTGAATTACTCGAATTATAAAGCGGTAGATGGTTTATATTTTCCATTTACAGTAGAGGCCGCTAGCCCAATGGGCGGTATGATGCAAGTGGATACGACCTCAGTGGAACTAAATGTTCCCGTGGATGCGAGCTTGTTTAAAAAGCCAACTAAGTAAAACAAAAAACGGGAGCTCTTTAGCTCCCGTTTTTGATTAAGGTAAAAAGGTATTGATGTGGTTTCGAGCCGCATGAATCGCCTTATTAATATCCTCAGGAGATCCCTCAAAAGCCTTATCTTCCACTTCAATCACAATAGGCCCACGGTAACGCACATCGTGTAACGCTGATATGAATTTTCCCCAATGGATGTCACCTAAACCTGGTATTTTAGGTGAATGGTATTCCAATGGATTGGCGAGAATGCCGACTCGATTTAATTTATCTGAATATACTTTTACATCCTTTAAATGGATGTGATGTAGGCGATCCGCGTAGTGGTGAATAGGGAATAAGTAATCCATTTGTTGCCAAACCATATGCGATGGATCGTAATTCAATCCAAAATTTGCCGATGGGATAAGGCTGAATAATTGATCCCAAATCTTTGGTGTAGTCATGAGATTTTTACCGCCTGGCCACTCATCGTCGGTGAAAAACATGGGACAATTTTCTATTCCAATTTTCACATTCAGGGAATCAGCTAAATCAATAATCTCAGGCCATACTTCTGAAAATTTCGAAATATTATACGCCACATTTTTGGTGTAATCTCGGCCAATAAACGTATTGACAACAGGAATTTCAAGTACAGCAGCTGCTTGAATAACTTTTTTAATGTGATTCCGATAAAAAGATGCTTGTTGCTCATCAGGATCCATGGGATTCGGGTAATAGCCTAACGCTGAGATTTTTACGGGATGTTGCTTGAGATAGGTCTTTAAATTTAAAAGTCCCAAAGAGTCCATTTGGTCTACCGCAATATGTGAAACGCCAGCGTACCTACGGGTATCTGAATTGGTGGAAGGCCAGCACATTACTTCGACACAAGCGAACTGCGCACGATGTGCATAATCAAGTACTTGCTCTAAGGTCAAGTCAGGTAAAATGGCAGAATTAAGTCCGAGATCAAGCATATTATTTTAGTTTATCAATACTGTAAAATAAGGCAAGTGCGGCTGAACAGATCCATAGACCTACAGCTTCACGTGCTAATTCTTGGTTCATTGTTTTCATCGCCAATCCATCCGTCATAAATCCTTCCCAGGCTGTCATTTCACTCCAAAGCTGAATGCCGGCCATTAGGCTCAATATGAATAAGACACTTATTAATTCACGATTTACCTTACCCCGAATAGCTTGAGCTGAAACATACACCACTGAACCATACACAGGAACCCAAAGAATCGGGTCCGGGTCATTTAATTGCCAATAGGCAAAAAGGGTAAAAATGATTGTAAATAGGATTCCGGCAATAAATAAGGTTTGTTTCATAGTCCGTTAATTTATTCGTCACACAAGCTTTTCACCGCTTGTGATGCGCCTGGATACTTTAGTTTTTTAGCTTGTTGGAGCGCTAAGCATGCTTTGTCTTTTTCTTTGAAATAGTAATAGGAAAGGCCTAACGCATAATATCCTTTGGCAAATTCAGGATCTACCCCCACGCTTGCTTCGAAATCTCGAATGGCTTCTGGATAATTTAGTTCTTGGAAAAAGATGTTTCCTCGGTTATAGTGTGCATTAATGTCGTTAGGTGCAATCTTTAGGCAAGCTGCGAAATCAGCTTTTGCTTCAGCGGGTTTTCCCAAGGCAGCTAATACAATGCCGCGTTGTAGATACCCAGCACTCGAATCTGGTTGAAGGGTCACGGCCTTATTGGTGGGTTCAAATGCGTCTTTCCATTTTCCATTTTCCATCAGTAAAGCTCCTAGGTTCAGTTGGGCTTGCACTAGCGAAGGCTTTAACGATATCGCTTTTCTATATTGCGCCTCAGCACCCACTAAATCTTTTTCTTGAAATAGAATAACGCCTTGGAGATTGTAGGCTTCAGCTAGACCTGGATTTTTTTCAATCGCTTTTTGAATCGCCTCTTTTGCGGAAACGGTTTCACCAGCTTTAAGACGTTTTTTAGCTTCTTCAAGCCATGAATCGGCATCAGAAGAACAGGAGAGGGTTAAGAAACAAAGGAGGAAGAAATATGTAAATCGCATGTTTTTTGAATAGTCATTAAAGTTACGGTCAAATTGGAAATTATTGGCATATATTTTGAAAAAAGCGGTGATTGTCGCATCTTTGCAACGGCAAATTACCAGCTCCCTCTGAATCCCCCAGGTCTTGATCGAAGCAAGGGTAGGTAGGTCGTAGCGGTGAATTTGCCATTTTTTTGTTCATCTAAATCGTACAAGCATGAAATTTTTTATTGATACAGCAAATTTGGCACAAATTAAGGAAGCCCAAGATCTTGGGGTTTTGGATGGGGTTACAACCAATCCATCGTTAATGGCAAAAGAAGGTATTAGTGGAAAAGATAATGTTTTACGCCACTATAAGGCTATTTGTGATATCGTCGATGGCGATGTTTCAGCCGAAGTAATTGCAACAGATTTCGAAGGCATGATTCGCGAAGGCGAAGAATTAGCCGAATTAGATGAGAAAATCGTCGTAAAAATTCCAATGATCAAAGATGGTATCAAAGCGTTGAAGTATTTCTCTGATCGCGGTATCAAAACAAACTGTACGTTAGTTTTTTCAGCAGGACAAGCGCTTTTAGCCGCGAAGGCTGGGGCAACTTACGTGTCTCCTTTCATTGGTCGTTTAGACGATATTTCTTTTGACGGTATTGAGTTGATCGAGCAAATTCGTTTGATCTATGACAACTACGAATTCGATACGCAAATCCTTGCGGCATCCGTTCGTCACCCGATGCACATCATTAAATGTGCTGAAGCTGCAGCCGATGTAATGACAGGTCCTTTATCGGCAATTTTAGCACTTTCAAAACACCCATTAACAGATTCTGGCCTTGCCACTTTCTTAGCTGACCACGCCAAAGCAAATTCATAAGTATATGTCTATCTTGTCTTTTGAACACGTAAGTATTTCCCAAGAAGGAATCCCAACGTTAACGGATATCAATCTTTCAGTTGAGGCAGGTGATTTTTATTATTTGATCGGTCGGACCGGTAGTGGGAAGAGTACATTTTTTAAGTCAATCTTTGCTGAGTTGCCCATCGATGAAGGTCAAGCACAGGTAGTTGGGTATGATTTACCCACAATCAAGCGCAAAGACATTCCATTTTTGCGACGTAAATTGGGATTTGTTTTTCAAGATTTCCAGTTACTTACCGACCGCAACGTAGAAAAAAATCTTTCGTTTGTGCTTGAGGCAACGGGGCATACGGATCAAGCAGAAATTAAAACACGTATCGAAGATGTGCTTGCTCGTGTAGGCATGTCAAACGCCATTTATAAACGCGTTCACAAATTATCTGGCGGTGAACAACAACGCATCTGTATTGCGCGTGCCATCTTAAATAAGCCTCAATTGTTGTTGGCCGATGAGCCCACAGGTCATCTAGACCCAGAGGTTTCATTAGAAATCATGCATCTATTCAAAGAATTAACGGCACAAGGAACAGCGATTATCATGGCAAGCCACGATTATAACACCATGCGACAAATACCTGGTAAATTCTTGAAGTGCGAAGGTGGTAAAATTGAATTAACCGCTGCGATCTAAGCTATTTGCCCACTAAATACGCTACTGGAATTATACATTCTTCCAGGGATATTCCCCCGTGCTGGAAGGTATTCCGATAATGGTTTACGTATTGATTGTAGTTATTTGGATAGGCAAACATGTGATCATCTTTCGCAAAAACATAGGTCGTCGACATGTTAGGTTTCGGAAGAAATAATTGCTCCGGTTTGCGACTTACAAATAGTTTATTGGAAGGATCCCAATTCAAATTTTTCCCTTGCTTATAGCGTAAATTCGTATTGGTAGTACGATCGCCAACAATCTTAATCGGATTTTGAACCCGAATCATACCGTGGTCAGTCGTGATGATCACC
>JAIXRT010000264.1 GCA_027485075.1 Cytophagaceae bacterium | reverse complement strand
GTACGATGATCGTCGTATCCCGGATTTGATGGATGAGACGATGCCTGAAATTTTCCCGGAGAGTTCCCCAGGAAGTGTTACCTACGATGAAAAATCCGACAAATGGGTGATGACCGTGTTTCATCAGTATCAATGGGATTTGAATTACACGAACCCACGGGTGTTTGTGGAGATGCTGGGCAATGTATTTTTCTATGCCAATTTGGGGGTGGATGTCGTTCGAATAGATGCACCGGCATTCATTTGGAAGCAAGTGGGAACGACGTGCCAGAACCTTCCGGAGGCGCACCAACTATTACAATTGATTAAAATGTGTGTGGAAGTAGCTACACCAGGGATGGCGATTTTGGGCGAAGCGATTGTGGCTCCCGCGCAGATTATGGAGTATTTCGGTACGGGCAGATACGCAACGCATGAATGTGATTTCGCCTATAATGCGACGCAAATGGCCGTGCAATGGGATGCCTTGGCAACAGGAGATGTGCGCATTATGCAACATGCGCAGCACGAATTGCAACGTAAACCATTGGGCACCACATGGTTAACCTACACCCGCTGTCACGATGATATTGGTCTGGGCTATGATGACTACATGATTGAGCATGCAGGTTTCACCCCGTATGACCACCGGATGTACATCAAAAATTATTACAGCGGCACCTTCCCAGGCACTCCGGCTCGAGGTGCTTTATTTGCTATTAATCCGAAGACGCAGGATGCCCGTTTATCAGGATCTTTGGCATCCTTGTGTGGTTTGGAATCAGCGATTGAGGCCAAAGACGCCGCACTCATTCAAACGTCCATCGATAAGATTTTATTAATGCAAGCGCAATCCATGTTTGTGGGTGGCTTGCCGATGTTGTTTTATGGGGATGAAGTGGCGTATACCAATGACTATTCCTATTTAAAAGATCCGGGGAAAATTTATGATAATCGCTGGATGCACCGACCAATCATAGACTGGAAACGGGCAGAACTCGTGGACAAAAAAGGAACGATTGAACAGCAAGTTTTTCAATCGATGCAGCGTTTGATCGCGTTGCGTAAATCGTTGGCAGTTGTAGCTGATCTCAAAAATACCCGTTGGCTCGAAAACCACAACAACTCAGTCATCGGATTCGAACGTTTTTTAGCGGGCGAAAAAGTATTTTTCCTTTTCAACTTCAGTGCTTCACCGCAGGCGCTCACGTGGTATGTATTGAATAGCTTTGGTTCACGACCAGCTCAGGTGACCGATTTATGGTCAAAGGAAACTTTGTCCGTGGGTATGGATCATGAGTTCATGCATTTTGCACCGTATCAATTTAGAATTTTGAGATAGGTATGTTGGCTCGTTTACAGATCTTCTGGGTTTTGGTGATTGGTCTTGTTTCCATGGAGTCAGCGCATGCGATGATGAATTCGTTGGAATGGATTGAGCCACAGACTTCGGTTCGTAAGCGGCTGAACTTAGAAAGTTTATTTATTGAGGAGCAGTTACCGTCAAACCTTTGGCATAAGTTGAAACCATTTACGGTGGATGGAGAGGAATTGAAAACCTTGTTGGTTCGATACAATAATTCCAGGTATTTTTTCCCAAACAAGCAGACCATTCGATTTACGATTCAGGGAACGGGATTTGTGTATGATTTCAATATGGAAACGTCCCAATTAAAACGGATTGATCAGACGATACATAGTGGCCACAATTTTGGGGCGTATCAATTTTACCGAAAAAACATCTTGTATTCGATAGGTGGCGAAGGGATGTGGAGTTACAATCGGCAGATCACGTATTTCGACGACAAAACGCGGGAGTGGGAAATTTTAAGACCTAAAAATCAGGGGCCGGAGGCCATGTCAAATGGTTTCCAAGGGTACTCGGACGCGGAAAATGCCTATTTTACGGGTGGAGGGGATCAAAAGAACTATTTAGAGAATGAGCGCATCGAAATTAAACGCGCTTTTTTTCGATTCGATTTTGAGACAAAAAAATGGGAGAATTTAGGTGAAATCAATCCTAGTTTACCCATCACGGAGCATCGAATCATGTATTGGAATGGAACGCATTTCGTTCTCATGGCCAGAGATCGCCTCTTCATCATAGACCCCGTGACAAACGAAATTTATATCTACCGGGATAATAGTTTCTATTTCGAAGGGGGTAATAGTTCATATGTCCGAAATGACACCATATTTTATTACCAAAATGGAGATCAGGGACCGGTGATTTCGGTACCTGTTAATGCGCTTTTGAAGAAGGCCAGTTATTTTGGAACGTTCTACGAAAAAGATTACTCGACCTATTATTATGGCGCAATTGCTTGTTTATTACTCGGTTTGGGCGGCTGGCTATTGATACGTAATCGGTCAACGAAGGAAATCCGATTAGATGCGGCTGAAATAAAATTATTAAAACGCCTGCTTGCAGAGCAAAATAGGCCCGTAAGTACGCAAGAACTTAATACCCTATTGGATTGCGATACGAAATCGCAGGAAAGTCAGCGACGTATTCGTTTCATGATGATCAAGCAGATCAATGAGAAAATTGAATTGCATTTAGATATCCATGATTGCATTGAGCGAATCCCGTCGGAAGAGGATAAGCGCTTGACGAATTACCGCTTGAAACAAGGGACGGAGAAAAAGATTAAGGAATTAGTATAGAGACGCGATACCTCGCGTCAAATTTCCAATTCGTAGCGACGCGTTTTCACATCCGTTATCCAATTTGTAGAGACGCGATACCTCGCGTCTTAAAACTATATGTTTATCATACGACATACGCGTTTAATGACATAGACGCGAGGTATCGCGTCTCTACAAATACGGCCTGCGGTCTTTATAAACGTGCAAATTTATTGCATAAATTGATCCATCAGTTGGACCGTTTTATCGAACCAACGGGTAAACAACAAAAACGTATGCGGTGAATTTTCATGGGTATACACATCCGTAAATAGGCCAAATTGGCCCATCTGAGCACGAAAATCATCCCTTCCCGCATGCATGCGCGCATTACCTGAATTGATAAATAAGACCGGTGGATCTTGTTTGGATACATGATGCAAGGCAGATGCCTGATTCCAAAGTGCCGGATTTTCTGTTTTCGAATAACCAAAATAAGACGTTGCGGCCGACATACGTACGCGGTCATCTCCCTCGCCCGACTCCGGATGGATATAGGCCAAAATTCCATCCAAGTCAATCACACCTTTGATTTTTTGTCCTTTGCCAAACAAATTTTCAT
>JAIXRT010000256.1 GCA_027485075.1 Cytophagaceae bacterium | reverse complement strand
CCTGAGAGCAGATCAGTCCAACAAACCTCTTTTATTTTTAAACTCTTGGGGGAATGAACAAATGAATTCAATGTCGCATAATTCAATATGCAGGCACCCGCGGCTTCTGCAGCTTGTAAGATGGCCAGCGCATACCGCGCATCATTGAATTGCCCATCATAATATAAAACACCGCCACGTACATGATGCATGTCTAAACTCGGACATAGATCTCGCATTTGGCGCTGACTTAAGCCCCGACTTGGCTCTAAATTTGTACGTCCTGCAATCAAATCATATACCCACATACCCACGCGGTAATACATGCGATCAAACCATGTATAACATGGAGTCAATAAAGCTAAGGGGTGAGCCAAAAATGGGGCGTTTTGCAATAATATATTGCGCTCATGTAACGCTTTATAAACCATTTTAAACTGCTGCCAATCCAATTTCTTAACGGCCTGTTCAAGGTATCTTACACCCCCGTGAACCAATTTGGTGGACTTGGATGAAGTTTGAGTCGCAAAATCTCCCTTTTCAATGAGCAAAACACGATATCCACGCAATGTCGCATCTAAGGCAACCCCAGCACCACTGGCACCACCTCCAATGATACATAGATCAAATGGTGCCTCTAGTTTCTTTAATTGATCTGGGCGGTTGAATGCCATAGGGTGGATTATTTACTTCTAAACAAATGATTTAGCCACATTTACTCACAATTTGGAAAATAAAAAGCAAAAGATTCCACTAACATTGATATAAATGGCGGAGATTTTATAATTTTGCAGTCCTTAAAAAAGAATTAATTAGTCGTATGGCAAAGAAAGAAAAAAACGAATCGATTGAAATTATTGAAAGCCCAGAAGCTCTTCAACAAGAGTTAACGAAGGTGACCGGTTTTTTTGAAAATAATAAATCTTCTATAATCATAGCTGCCATTGTAGCAATCGGTGCGATTGTTGGCTATTTCGGCATGACTTGGTACCAAAACAATCAAGCGACTGAGGGAGAAAAGAAATTATACAAAGCAGTTTACGCGTTTGAGTCAGATTCATTGTCTGCAGCAGCCAAGGATCTTGCTAAGGTATCTGATGAATTTGGCGGAAACGCGCAAAATTTGGCTGATTTATATTTGGGGATTACCTTGATCAAACAAGGCAAATACGATCAAGCGATTGAGAGATTAAAGAGTTTCAATAGTAGTGACTTATTGGTTCAAGCACGCGCACTTTCACTCGTTGGCGATGCTTACTCAGAGAAAAAATCGTATGCTGACGCCATTGAATATTATCAAAAAGCGGCTGAATACAAGCCAAATAAATTTTTCTCGCCGATGTACTTGTTAAAGTTAGCCAACGCATACGAAGCAAATAAGCAAGCAAAAGAAGCGTTAGCGACTTACACAGAGATTACGGAAAAATATCCACAATCATCTGAGTCGATTCCAGCTAAAAAGTATAAAGCGCTCCTAGAAAGCTCTATCTCCGAATAAGAAATACATTAGATAATGACATGAAGGGATAAGAGCTTACGCTTTTATCCTTTCTTTTTTTAAGCATAGCCCATGTCTTCAGCATTAAAAAATTTAAGCGATTTTTCAACGGCCAATCTTCCCGATGTCAGCCAAAAGCGGTTTGCCATCATCGTATCGGAATGGAACACCGAAGTGACTGGCGCGCTGTACACGGGTGCCTTTGACACCTTGGTTAAACATGGCGTTCAAGAAAATCACATCATTAGTGCGCAAGTACCCGGCAGTTTTGAACTAAGCCTAGGTGCTCAGAAATTTGCCCAACGTGAAGATATCGATGCCGTGATATGTCTTGGGTGTGTGATTCAAGGAGAGACACGTCACTTTGATTTCATTTGTCAGGCCGTTGCAGATGGCATTACACAGGTGAGTTTAAAATATAATAAACCAGTTATTTTTGGCGTTTTAACCCCAAATACACAGGAACAAGCGATGGATCGTGCCGGAGGAAAACATGGAAATAAGGGGGATGAGGCCGCCATTACGGCGATAAAAATGTTAGCAATAAATTAAACAGTTATAAGATGCAAGTTTGGAAATTTGGTGGGACATCCGTAGGGAAGCCAGAAAGAATGCAATCAATTCGTCAACTGATCACAGCGGATGGTAAACCGAAAATTGTAGTACTATCAGCTCTTTCAGGAAGTACAAATACACTTTTGTCTATTTCAGAATCATTGATCGCGCAAAATCAAGCTGAGGCTAAATCCAAAGCCAATGCATTGCGCGCTCACTACGACACATTTTTAATCGAATTATACCAAACACCAGCAGGCTTAGGCAAAGGTCAAGCCATCATTGAAAAAGAGTTTTCATTCATTGATAGCCTGATCGCAACGGTTCCGTATACGGTGAAACAAGAGAAAGAGATGGTGGCGTTAGGTGAATTGTTATCAACCCAAATTTTCGAAGCTTATTTACAAGAAGAGGGTGTCAATTCAACTTTATTGCCTGCGCTAGATTTCATGGTGATCGATGCGGACAATGAGCCGATCATGGCTGACATTGAACGCAAATTAGCCGCAACCATTGCCCCTGTAAAAGACAAGCAAATATTCATAACGCAAGGATTTATTTGCCGTAACCCTGCTGGGGAGGTAGATAATTTAAAACGTGGAGGTTCCGATTATACCGCTTCACTTATCGGCGGAGCGATCCAAGCAGATGAAATTCAAATCTGGACGGATATCGATGGTATGCACAACAACGATCCACGCATTGTGAAAAACACATTCCCTATTCGTGAATTGTCATTTGCTGAAGCAGCTGAACTTGCGTACTTCGGGGCAAAAATCTTGCACCCAAGTACGATTACCCCGGCGAAAATTAAAGGCGTTCCGGTTCGGTTGAAAAATACGATGGAGCCAAGTGCATTTGGAACATTGATTTCAGAAAAGTCAACAGACATCGAAATCAAAGCCATTGCTGCCAAAGATAATATTACCGCGATTTACATTCACTCCACACGGATGTTAAATGCCTACGGTTTCTTGAAACGCGTTTTCGAAATTTTCGAAAAATACAAGACGCCAGTAGACATGATCACTACCTCCGAAGTTTCGGTTTCCGTGACCATTGATCAAACCGCAAACCTCGACGCAATCATGCGTGAATTACGTGAGTTTGCCGAGTTAGAGGATCCAGATAAGGACCAGGTAATTATTTGTATTGTGGGTAATTTTTGGGCCGATAAAGAAGGCATTGCAATCAAGGTGTTGGATGCAATCAAAAACATTCCTATCCGCATGATTTCATATGGTGCTTCCGAGCATAATATCTCACTTTTAGTGGATGCCAAACATAAAAATGATGCCTTAAACGCATTGAACGAAGGACTTTTCTAAACGAACGCCATGTTAACGATTCCATTTATCCGGACAAACACGGAACTTACGATTGCGGGATTAACGAAAAAGCATGTAAAAGATGCCGCCGAAACCGTGGCTCAAGTCATTGCCATGGATGATAAGCGTAAAGCTTTACTCCAACAAGCCGAACAAGCACTCGAGAAATCCAATGCCGCCGCCAAGGAAATCGGCGCACTCATGCAATCGGGACAAAAAGAGTTAGCCGAAGGAAAGCGCGCCGAAACGGCAGCTTTGAAAGGCGAAATCAAAGGTATGGAAGAGGCTGCACGCGAAGCCGAAAAAGAATTGACTGATTTGTTAATTACACTACCCAATCTGCCTCATCGCTCTGTGCCAGAAGGAAAAGTAGCCGAAGACAATGAAGTTGTTTTAAACTGGGGAACCATCCCTACCCTACATGCGGCTGCCAAGCCGCATTGGGATTTAATCAAAGATTACGACATCATCGACTTTGACCTAGGAAATAAAATTACAGGTGCAGGATTTCCCGTGTACAAAGGAAAAGGAGCTCGTCTACAACGTGCATTAATCAATTTCTTTTTGGATGAAGCGATACAAGCTGGTTATTACGAAATCCAGCCACCCATATTAATCAATGAAGATTCTGGTTTTGGAACGGGACAATTGCCTGACAAAGAAGGCCAAATGTATATCACGCAGGCGGAAGGATTGTATTTAATCCCAACGGCCGAGGTGCCCATCACGAATTTGTACCGCGATGTCATTGTCAATGAGAAGGACTTACCTATCAAAAACGTAGGTCATACACCATGTTTCCGCCGTGAAGCGGGATCTTGGGGTGCACATGTACGTGGCTTAAATCGCTTGCATCAATTCGACAAAATCGAAATCGTTCAAATCCAAAAGCCCGAAAACTCCTACGCTGCGTTAGAGGAAATGTCATTACATGTTCAAAGCATCTTGCAAAAACTTGAATTACCTTACCGAGTATTGCGACTTTGTGGCGGCGATATGAGCTTTACATCTGCCCTTACCTATGACATGGAAGTGTGGTCAGCAGCGCAAAGTCGCTGGTTGGAAGTAAGCTCAGTTTCGAACTTTGAAACGTACCAAGCAAACCGATTAAAATTGCGGACTAAAATTGATGGTAAATCAATCTTATGTCATACCTTAAATGGATCAGCATTAGCGTTACCACGCATCGTGGCAGCTATTTTAGAAAATAATCAGACACCAGAGGGAATCAAAATACCAGCCGTTTTAGTGCCATATACTGGCTATACGCACATTAACTAATTCCCTCAATACTCAGTCGAAAGCCCTCGCCGTGCAAGTTTACTAATTGTACGCGAGGGTCTTCTTTTAGCATTTTGCGTAATTTAGTCATGTACACATCCATGCTGCGTGCATTAAAGTAGGTATCATCGCCCCAGATTAATTTCAACGCATAAGACCTAGAAACTGGTCGGCCTAAATTCTCACACAACAATTTCATTAACTCATTTTCCTTAGGCGTAAACTTTTGCTCTACACCTGCGCGGATTAATTTCATTTTTTGTGGCCAATACATAAATTCCCCTAAGGAAATTTCATCTGCCAAACTAGGAATTACTTTATCTGTTTTCGTCCGGCGCAAGACCGCTTCCATGCGTGCCACGAGGACATCCATGGAAAATGGTTTGGTTAGATAATCATCCGCACCAGCTTTAAAACCCTGAAGTGTATCTTCCTCCATGGCTTTGGCGGTTAAGAAAATAATGGGAACATCGAGGTGCGTGGCACGGATATCTTTTGCAAGGGAAAAACCATCTTTCTTGGGCATCATCACGTCCAATACACATAAATCAAATGATCCTTTGACAAAGCAATCCAATGCCTCATCGCCATTGTGTGCCCACGTAACTGCATACCCTTTCTTTTTAAGAAATTCAGCCAATAACAATCCTAAGTTAGGATCGTCTTCTGCTAATAGAATGTTAGTTGTTTGTGCCATATGGTATCGTTATTTCAAAGGTACTTCCTACACCTAACTTACTGCTCACTTGCACGCTACCTCCATGCGCCTCTACAATTTTCTTCACATAACTTAAGCCCAACCCGAAACCCTTCACATTGTGGACATTACCGGTAGGCACGCGATAAAATGGCTCAAAAACAGCCGACAGTACCTCTTTTTGCATTCCCATTCCCTGGTCTTTAACCTGAATATGTAACCCTTGTACATCAGATCGCGTTTGAATATCTATCGTTGGAGCCTCTGGACTATACTTGATGGCATTATCCAATAAATTATTCAACACATTTGCGAGGTGCACCTCATCAGCAACTAGTTGATGGTCAACTGCTTCCAAATGTAGATCCGATGTTCCCTGATGCGTTTTAAGTAGGGGCGCATTCATATCAGCCACCTGCTGGATTAAGGCATGCAAATCGATTGACTTTTTCTTCAGCACAATCTCCTCGCGCTCCATTTGTGCCGTCTGAAGCACCCGCTCGACTTGTTGGCCCAAGCGAATATTTTCATCTTTTATAATCCCTAGATACCTCAAAATTGACTCACTTTTCGCTGCTTGCGGTTCCTCTTGAATTAATTGAGTTGCTAGCGAAATGGTAGATATCGGGGTCTTAAATTCATGCGTCATGTTATTGATGAAATCATTTTTGATTTCGGCCAATTTCTTTTGCTTGATAATGGTCATCATCGCAATGTAAAAACAACCGATCATGATGAGAAGCAAAACACCTGAACCCATTAAATTCAATCCCATCGTTTGCCAAATAAACCCAGTTGTATCCGCAAAATTGACATGCAAAAATTGACCTGAAGCATGCAGGTCATTAGGGAATAAGGCGGCCACAAACTGGGATTTTTCCTTTTTGATACTTGCATGGGAGGTGAATATCCAATCATTGGCCGGCTTGGGATTCTCAGGTCCGATCCCAAAAACGTAACTTAAATTAATTTGTTTCGCGGCCAATTCTTTCCGTACAAGGCTATCAATGAAACGTGGCTCGACACGCTCCGTGATAGGTCGTTCTTTGAATAAATAATCAGCGAATACTTCTTTGGCTAAGGCCGTTTTGCGTATCACTTTGTCTACATCTTTTTTCGCGAAAGAATCTTTGGGAACATCCTGTTTTTTAGAAGGCCTTGCATCCACTGCGGCAGACATATTTCTTTTTCTGAAGCGGCGCTGAACTTCTTTTAACTTTCTTTTGAGCTTTTGGCCTTCATTCAGCTTTTGCCTAGGTCGCGGATTGAATAGGTCAGTTAGTTGCTGATCCTCTTGTAAACGCCTTTGGATTTCTAATTCGGGATCTACGTCTACACGATATTCTTCGGTTATTTCAGCAATTTGACCGTTCGGCAACAGAAATGATTTTCGGACATACATGATATCGGAACGGACTTCATTTTGAATCGTTCCCCGGGGGCTTCGCATATTTCCCTCTGGACCAATAAATGCCACTTCGGGATGAATATCTTCCGTTAGAGCTTCCTGCTTGGGTTTGGATGCAGGTGTAGGTTTAGCGGCTAATTTAGCTGACAGCTCCTTTAACTTTTGCTGTTGGCTTACAAACGTTTGATGCCGTTGCGCGAGCATCACAAGCTCTTGTTTCTCTAATTTTCGAACTACCTGGGCCAAGCCATCTTGAACATCGGCAGCGAATTGCTCCTTTTTGGTTTCGAGCATAAACCCGAGCCAATAGGCTTGAAAAGCAATCAAACCCACTAAAGCGAGGGTCATGAAGCCGATAATCCACCTGATTTTTGACTGGGTCATAAATGACAAAATTAGAAAGCACAAATTTATCAAAATGCACCGAGCAAAAAAGTGGCCTTAACACTTCTTAACAATCAACAATAAATAGCATTTTGTAAGTTTGCACCGGATCAAAAACCAAATCAACATGAAATACCTATTCATCACTGCAATCGCCGCTTGTATGTCAACTGCCGCTTTTGCACAAGAAAAAAAAGAAGCCATGGTTAAAATCGTTATCAACGAAAATGGCAAAGAGCGCATCATCGAAAAAAAATTCAGCGACTTGGATCAAGCTGATGCAGAAATCAAAAAATTAAGTGATTCATTGGACATTAATATTTCTGCTTCTGGTGGAAAGAAAAAAATCGTCCGTGTGGATGTAAACAAGAGTCACCATCGCACATCCGACAAACCTGAAAACATCATCATTGAAAACATGGAAGGCGGTCCTGATAAGCATGTAATTATTCGCCGTGGTGGTCCAGGAATGGCTCCTCACGCACCAGGAGCTCCCATGGCACCGGGTTTACATGGAAAAGAAGGAGATATTATGATCTTCCGTGGCGAAGGTGGCCCAGAGGGCATAGATGAAAAATTTGACATTCAACTGGATGGACCGGGAAAACGCATCATGAAACTTTCCAAAATGCGCAAAAAGATGTCAGCGAATGGATCGAAAACTATTCATGGTTTACATGCAGTTCCCAACAAACCTTTCAATGGTAAAATCAGTGTAGATTTTAACGCACCTGAAAAAGGAAACGTAAGCATCTCAGTGACCGATGTGAATGGCAAAGAATTAGCGAATGAGCAAATCAAAGATTTCCAAGGAGATTACCTAGGTCAAATCGACATTAAGAAAGCTGGAGCGGGTGTTTACTTCATCCGAGTTAGCCAAGGTGCCGATGGAGCTGTTCGAAGAGTTAAGGTTGATTAGTTAAAAACCCCAGGCCGCTGGCCTGGGGCATTACATTAAATCCGTCTAAGTCAAAACCCTGAGCTTCTGCTCGGGGTTTATTATTTGCCCATGTTCGCCCATGCGAAGGCATACATATCCGCGGTTAATTCGATTAGCTTGGCGGTATTACTTGAGCCATGACCACTATTCGTATCAATCCGAATGATCGTAGGTTTTTTCCCTGTATTTTTTTCCTGCAACGTCGCCGCATACTTAAATGAATGCGCAGGTACTACCCGATCATCATGATCTGCAGTCGTAATTAAAGTCGCCGGGTAAGCCTTTGCTTCAATATTGTGTAGAGGAGAATAGCTGTATAAAACCTTGAATTCTTCGGAATTATCACTTGAACCATAATCTGCAATCCAGTTCCAACCAATCGTGAATTTCTGAAAACGCAACATATCCATAACACCTACGCCAGGTAAGGCAACCCCGAATAACTCAGGATGCTGGTTGATGGCTGCACCCACCAATAAACCACCGTTCGACCGGCCAGAAGCAGCTAAATAAGCTGCTGAAGTATACTTCTGGCGAATCAAATACTTGGCTGCATAAATGAAATCGTCAAATACATTTTGCTTTTTGAGCTTCATGCCTGCCTCATGCCATTTTTCGCCGTACTCACTTCCGCCTCGAAGATTGGCCAGTACATATACGCCGCCTTTCTCCAACCAAGCCATTAGACTGGCCGTGAAAGTTGGTGTAGAGCTGATGTTAAACCCTCCATATCCATGTAAGATCGTAGGGTTTTTACCGTTAAGCACCATCCCTTTTTTACTCACAATAAACATCGGAACACGCGTTCCGTCTTTACTTGTGTAGAACTTCTGAAGGACTTGAAAGTCCTCTGGCTTGAAGGCTAATTTTGGCTTTTGGAATACCTTGCTTGTATTTTGAGCGATCTCGTATTTATAAACAGTCGGTGGAAAGTTAAAGGATGAATAGGTAAAGAACACAAATGTATCTTCCTTCTCACCTTGAAAACCGCTCACATTACCAAGACCCGGCAAACGAACGGATCCCAGGGCCACACCATTATAATTGTAAATCAGCGTACGTGAAGTTACGTCTTTGGAATAGGTCAAATACAACCGATTTCCGGCCGTAGATGCATATTGCAAGGGTTCAGGTCGCTCTGGGATAAGTGGTTTCCAATTCGACTTTTCAGGCTTGGCTAAATTTACTTCGACCAATTTCTGATTGGGCGCACCGTCATTTGTCTGCAAAATCAACCGATCTCCGTCATTGTCTACCACTGAGTAATGAAATTGTGACGGTTCGGCAACGATCGGACGGAATACATCCCCGGCAACATCGGTGCGAATAAACCAAAGCGCATTTCCATCTAAACCTTTGCCTCGATCACTAATGGTTAGGTAAGCGAATTTCTCATCATCGGAGGTGCTTACCGTATGGAAGCGTTGCCCATTGCGTTTATCCTCATAGACCAAGCGATCTTGTGCTTGGGAAGTCCCCACCGTATGAAACCAAACTTGGTGGTTTTCATTTTTCGTACTTAACTCTTTCCCCGGTGCAGGTGCCGGATAACGTGAATAATAAAAGCCATTTCCCTTCCAAGCTACCCCACTTACTTTTACCCACTGAATTTCATCGGCTAAGTCTTTACCCGTTTCCATGTCGCGCACTGTGTACGTCTGCCAGTCACTACCGCCTTTACTTAAACCGATGCACGCATACCGACCATCTTTATTTAAATTAAAAACAGTTAGTCGGGTAGTTGCATCTGAGGATAATTTGTTGGGGTCTAAAACCTCCTCAGCGTTACCATTTAGGCCTTTTTGACGGTAGAGTACCGACTGGTTTTGCAGACCTGAATTTTTGTAAAAATAGAACCATTCACCCCGACGCGTAGGTGCTGAGAGCTTTTCGTAATTACTCAATACCTCAATACGTTTTTTAAAAGTTTCACGCAATGGCAATTTTTCCAAATAGCCAAAACTTACTTCATTCTGAGCTTTGACCCACGCCTTAGTATCTGCGCTGTTATCATCTTCAAGCCAACGATATGGGTCAGCTACGGAAACCCCATGATATTGATCAACATGATCTACTTTACGTGTTTTCGGATAGGTCAATTGAGCCATGGCATGCAGGCTTGCGCCAACTAAAAGGAGTGAAAAAATTCGTGTCTTCATAATTTTTATTTTTGATGAACCCAAAGCACTGCATCAGCTGTGATAAGTCCTTTGGCATTTTTCGTGTAGACTAGTACGTCTGCCGTAACAGGGTCCGAAAACGTATAGGTCCCGAGTGGCACCCAACCTGATTTCATATCCTCAGTTAACTTTAAAGCGACTGGAAATTTAGTACGGCCTACATAAACTTCCAACTGTACCGTAGTATTTCCCAGAGATTTGGGTAAAAAATAATACGCTTGGTATACACCTTTCAAAGGTGTTCTTGAATTAAACCTAACCCGCGCTCCCAAATCGTCATTCGAAAATGTAGATAAATATCCCTCTCCATATCCATTGACTTTATCGGCAACTTTCTTCCAGGGACCAATAACTTCAACCATTGATTTATTGGAATCATCAATCAATAAATCTGGACGAGATCCATCCATCAGCGGATTAAAACTATAATATCGTTGCACATCCTCATCCTTCACTTGAGCCACCGCTATTCCTTTCTGCATAGCATCGAGCATACGGATAACAGCCGTTTGGCTTGCTAAAATAGCCTCTGACTCAAGAACTTTATTCAGCATAAATATAGGCGCCTGCACGTTAGACCATTTGATGGAAGGCTTTTGCAGGTGTTTGGTTGAACCACCCATTCCATCGTCCTCAACTAAATAGCTTACCTGATACCCCGCTTTGGTGAGTAATTCGGCCTTCAAACTGCAATCAATAAACTGTTTCGCTTTAACTAAACGAATTCCTTTTTCATCAGAAACGCTCAATTGGAGCAATTGAGCCTCATTTTGTTGAACCTCTTGCAATTGCATTCTTTCCCAAACCAGGTATTCTGACTGCTTTTGATACGCGTCAATAACTTGTTTTTTAACTCCTGGCGCTGCCTCAAACACATCAAACTGACCTACCTCTTTACCCAGTTTTCGATAAAAATCCCAAGCTAAACCCTTCACTTCGTGTCTGGCTACTTGACTTGAACTAGGTAGTTCATCCATCAATTGAGGTACAATCAATAGTGTTTTTTTGCCTGCTATTTTTGCGGCGTGTGCAGCCAACTGAGCCCCGATATTTGACCCATAAATGACTACATCAAATGACTGTACTTTTTGACCCAAGCAAAAATGTACCGTCATGAAAAGAAATAGAATTAAACGCATACGATTAAAATAACGTGCCGGTTTGGGCTTTGGGAGCAATTCCCACATGGTGGTAAGCCTTTTCGGTTGCTTCACGTCCACGAGACGTCCGCTTTAAAAATCCCTCTTGAATTAAAAATGGTTCATACACTTCTTCAATAGTTTCTGCCTCCTCGCCACAAGCAGTGGCAATGGTCGTTAGGCCAACGGGGCCACCTTTGAATTTTTCGATGATCGTCATTAGAATCCGATTATCCATTTCATCCAACCCATTTTGATCCACATCCAACGCATCCAAGGCAATTTGTGCGATACGCACATCGATTTCCCCATTCCCTTTCACTTGGGCAAAATCCCGTGTTCTGCGCAACAAATTATTAGCGATACGAGGTGTTCCTCTGCTCCGACGGGCAATCTCAAAAGCCCCAGATTCCTCTATCGGCATTTTGAGAATTTGTGCGGAACGCTTCACAATGGTGGTGAGTAATTTGGCATCGTAATATTCCAAACGGGCATTAATTCCGAATCTGGCACGTAAAGGAGAGGTTAATAAACCTGCTCGCGTGGTAGCTCCGATCAATGTAAATGGATTCAAACTAATTTGGATACTACGGGCATTCGGACCTGAGTCCAGCATAATATCAATTTTATAATCTTCCATGGCTGAATACAGATATTCTTCCACGATTGGATTTAAGCGGTGTATTTCATCAATAAACAACACATCAAAAGGCTGCAGATTCGTCAACAATCCTGCTAAATCAGAGGGTTTATCCAAGACCGGACCAGAAGAAATTTTCAACGTTGACCCCAATTCATTCGCAATAATGTGCGAAAGCGTGGTCTTGCCTAAGCCGGGAGGGCCATGTAGCAGGACATGATCTAAAGCTTCTTCACGAGCTTTAGCAGCGCCAACAAATATTTTTAGATTCTCGACAATTTTTCCTTGGCCTGAAAAGTCAAAAAAACTCAAGGGCCGGAGGGCTTTATCGAACTCTTTTTCTTGTGGATTCAATGCTTCCGCATCACCCGTTAAATAATCTTCCCGCATAAGGCGTTGTGAATCAAAAATTGAAATCAAAGATAATTTTTTTATTGCGAAGATTTTATAGTTTTGAAAAACCTTATCGTTAATCATAAACCTATGACCTCCATCTTTATCGGCGAACTGGCCGGAACTGCTACGCTATTATATCTTGGAAATGGCGTTGTGGCCAATGTCCTCTTAAAAAATACCAAAGGAAACGGAACCGGATTACTCGCCATCGCAGCAGCTTGGGCTTTTGCGGTAACGATCGCCATTTACGTATCTACCTATTTTGGCAGTTCAGGTGCCCATTTAAACCCAATCGTTACGATTGCAGATTGCGCCAAATCAGGTGACTGGACTTTATTTCCTACATTCATTGGCGCTCAATTGCTTGGGGCCATGTTAGGGCAATTATTGGTTTGGATTCACTACAAACCACATTATGACATTACAGAGGATGCAGGCGCAATCAAAGCGTCATTTTGTACGGATCCTGCGATTAAAAATACCCCATTCAATTTCATTTCAGAAGCTTTTGCCTCCGCACTCGCAGTGGTTGCATTAGGTACATTTAGTACCATCGAAACAGGATTAGGTCCCTTTTTAGTGGGCATTTTAGTGTGGGCTGTGGGCCTTGGATTGGGTGGAACCACCGGTTATGCCATCAATCCAGCACGTGATTTAGGACCACGCATTATGCATGCCATTTTACCGATACCTAACAAAGGGACTTCGGATTGGGGCTACGCCTGGATTCCTGTCCTAGGACCTGCAGCCGGTGCACTTTTGGGCGCCTATATTTTGACCTTAAACTAATCCAGCTATGTACATTGGATCTATTGACCAAGGGACGACAAGTTCTCGGTTTATCATATTTAATAAGGCAGGGGAAATTATTTCTGTTGGCCAAAAAGAACACGAACAGATTTATCCACAAGCTGGCTGGGTCGAGCACAACCCGGATGAAATCTGGAAAAACACGCAAGAGGTCATTGGCCTAGCTTTAGGAAAAGCCAACTTATCAGCGAAAGATATTGCTGCAGTGGGGATTACCAACCAGCGGGAAACTACGGTTGTCTGGAATAAACACACCGGAAAACCATATTACAATGCGATCGTTTGGCAGGATACCCGTGTCGGATCTGAGTTAGCCGAACTGGCCAAAGACGGCGGAATGGATCGTTTTCGTGCCAAAACTGGCTTACCCCTAGCGGCCTATTTTAGTGGATTAAAACTACGCTGGCTACTTAACAACATTGACGGACTTCGTGCTGACGCTGAAAAAGGCGATGCGATTTTCGGAAATATGGATACGTTTATTGCCTGGCATTTAACCGGGGGATTGCACATCACGGATGTAACAAATGCAAGTAGAACCCAGTTGATGGATTTGGCTACTTGCCAATGGGACGATGAAATTTTGGGTGTTTTCAACATCCCCAAAATTATGTTACCTGAAATCAAATCTAGCTCTAAAGTCTATGGACACGCAAAAGGAGTTTTAGGTGGTGTGCCACTTGCCGGAATTTTGGG